>JAFDET010000276.1 GCA_019310195.1 Deltaproteobacteria bacterium | reverse complement strand
CCGCCTGGCCCGCCCCATCGTTGCGGCCGCGCTGGGGCGCCCCGGGGCCACGCTGCCCGACCCGTTGCCCCCCGAGGCGCTGGAGCCGCTGCCGCCCGGCGGCGCGGATCCCACCCCGCTGGAGCGGGCCGCATTCGCCGTGGTGGACCTGGAGACCACCGGTCTCTCCACCGAGCACGCGGCGATCATCGAGATCGGAGCCGTGCGGATCGAGGGCCTGCGGGTGCGCGACCGCTTCGAGACCCTGGTGGACCCGCGGCGTCCGCTCAGTCCGGCCATCACGCGGCTCACCGGGATCGACGACGCCATGCTGGCCGGCGCGCCTACCGGGGGCGACGCCCTGCGCAGCTTCCGGGCCTGGCTGGACCGCACGCCGCGCGCGGTCTTCGTGGCCCACAACGCGCGCTTCGATGCCGGCTTCCTGCGGCGCGGCTTCAGCGCCTGCGCGCTGCCTCCCCTGGACGAGCCCACGCTCTGCACGCGCCTGCTGGCGCGGCGCCTGGCGCCGGAGCTGCGTCGCTTCGGCCTGGATCGCGTGGCCGAGGGGTTCGGTCTGCGTTTCCGCGCCCGGCACCGGGCGCTGGGCGACGCCGAGGTCACGGCCGAGGCGCTGCTGCACCTGCTGGAGCGCGCGCGCGAAGCTGCGCTGCGGACGCTCGGTGACCTGGTCCGCCTGCAGGCCGCGCCGCCCCCCAAGCTTCCCCGCCGTCGGGCACAAGGTGCGGTAGCGTCGCGCCGATCGGGGAACGCGTGAGAGGTCCGCACAGCCTGCGCAACAGCGTCGTCGCCGCGGCGCTGCTGGCCGCGGCGATGGTCGCAGCGACGGCCGCCGCCGACGGCGACGACCGCGATCGCTTCGACACCGTGGTGCTCGACGCCGGACACGGAGGCGAGGACGAGGGGGCGCGGGGCCTGCGCGGGATCGTGGAGAAGGACCTGGTGCTGGACATCACCCAGCGTGTGGCCCGGCGCCTGCAGAAACGGGGCTTGCGCGTGGTACTGACCCGGGACGACGACGTGACGGTGCCGCTGGAGACGCGCACGTCCATCGCCAACGACGCCCGGGCCGACCTCTTCGTGTCCGTCCACGCCAACTCCCATCGAACTCGCGAGCCGCGCGGCATCGAGACCTACTTCGCCTCGCTCGAGGCCAGCGATGCGGAAGCGCGCCGCGTGGCGGAGCGCGAGAACCAGGCCTTCGGCTCCGCGCCGCCGGCCTCCCGGGGCGACCCGCTGGTGGCCCTGCTGGGCGACCTGATCGCGACCGAGCACCTGGTCGAGTCGCAGCACTTCGCGCGCCTGGCCCAGGAGCAGATGGCCCGCTCCGGCGGGGTGTCGCGGGGCGTGCGGCAGGCCCCCTTCGTGGTATTGATGGGCGTGCAGATGCCCGCCTCCCTGGTGGAGATCGGCTTCATCAGCAATCCCGCCGACGCCAAGTGGCTGCGCGAGCGCGAGCGTCGCGATGCCCTGGCCGAGGCGCTGGCGCGGGCGGTGCTGGAGTACGGGCGCCGCTACGATGCCAAGCGAGGGCTCGCGAAGCCCCGGACCTCGGAGAGGGGAGGGAGCTGATGCGAAGCGATGGACGGGCGCCGGACGAGCTGAGGCCGGTGCGGCTCACTCCCGACTTCACCCAGAACCCGCTGGGGTCGGTCCTGTGCGAGATGGGCAAGACCATGGTGCTGTGCACCGTGCACCACGAGCTGACGGTGCCGCGCTTCCTGCACGGCAGCGGCCGGGGCTGGGTCACGGCCGAGTACTCCATGCTGCCGGGCTCCACGGACCGGCGCAGCGAGCGCGAGGCCGCGCGTGGCAAGCTGTCTGGCCGCACCCAGGAGATCCAGCGTCTGATCGGCCGCAGCCTGCGGGCCGTCACCGACCTGGACGGCCTGGGCGAGCGCACGCTGTGGGTGGACTGCGACGTGCTCCAGGCCGATGGGGGAACGCGCACGGCGTCCATCACCGGAGCCTGGACCGCACTCGCCGTGGCGCTGCATCGGCTCACGGCCCAAGGCAGCTTCGAGCAGGCGCCGATCCTCGACCGTGTGGCGGCGGTCTCGGTGGGGATCGTCGACGGCGTCCCCCTGCTCGATCTTCCCTACGAAGAGGACGCGCGGGCCGAGGTGGACATGAACGTCGTGGCCACCGGCGGCGGAAAGTTCGTCGAGGTGCAGGGCACCGCGGAGGGCGCGCCCTTCGATCGCGAGCAGCTCACTGCCATGACCGGCCTGGCCATGGGCGGGATCGCGGAGCTGGGACGGATCCAGGACAAGGCGATCGCGGCCGCCGCGGAGCGATGACCCGCCGGGTCGTTGCGGTCGCCACCCTTAATCCGGGCAAGCTGCGCGAGATTCGCGCCATCCTGGGCGAGTGCGGCCTGGAGCTGCGCGCCGTCGACGACTCGGTGTCGTTTCCCGACGAGGGCGACGACTACGAGGCGAACGCCGTCCAGAAGGCGCGTGCGGCCGCCGAAGCCCTGGGCGTTCCGGCGCTGGCGGACGACTCGGGCCTGGAGGTGGACGCTCTGGCCGGCGCGCCGGGGCCCCGATCGGCGCGTTACGGGGGATCCGGGCTCGACGATGCGGGCCGGGCGGCGCATCTGTTGGAGGCGCTGGCCGGCGTTCCCCGCGAGAAGCGCGGCGCGCGCTTCGTGTGCATCGCGGCCCTGGTCCGGCCCGATGGCAGCGCCAGCAGCGCGCGGGGCGTGTGCGAAGGGCGGATCCTGGCGGCTCCGCGCGGGGCCGGTGGCTTCGGCTACGACCCGGTCTTCTGGATGGATGAGCTGGGCGCCGCTGCGGCCGAGCTGCCCCCGTCGGCGAAGGACCGCGTCTCCCACCGGGCCCGGGCTTTCCGCGGCCTGGGCGACGCGCTCGCGGCGCTCGACTAGAGCCGCGCGAAGATCTCTTCGGGCGCGGCATGGCGCGGGTCGAACCCCGCCAGCCGCTTGCGCAGGCGCCGCGCGCTGCGCGGCCCCAGGGCCAGGCCGTTCGTGCGCAGGAACGACTGCAGCGGCCCGTCGTAGAAGGCGAGAACGGCGTGACGGGTCAGGGCTTCCGGATCGTGTCCGCAGCCGCGTAGCGCCAGCCACAGGTCGTAGCGCGGCAGTGCGCGACCCACCTCGACGGAGAGCTCGATGAACAGATGCTCGAAACGCCGGCGGTGCACATGCGGCTCCGCCCCCCGCCGGGAAGTGGCCCGCGGGCCCGAACAGGTGTCAACCCAACTGGTCGCAGAGGCCCGCGGACTCCTCCAGCAGGCTCCCCAGCCGGCGTCGCGCGCGGAAGGCGCGGCTCTTGAGGGCGGCCGGGTGGACGCCCCGCTCCCGGCCGTAGTCGCCGTAGCTGCGGCCGTGCAGGCCGCAGGCGAGCAGGACGTCGCGTTCCTCGGAGGGCAGGGCGCCCAGGGCGCTCTGCACCCGGGCGGCGCGCTGACGTCGGTCCAGGCTCTCCAGCGCATCCGGTCCCGGGTCGGCCAGCGTCGTCTCGTCGGTTCCCTCCAGCGGTCGCGTCGACTGTGCGCGCCGGCCGTGCGAGCGGAGCCACATGAGGCTCTCGTTGGCGACGATCCGGTGCAGCCAGGTCGAGACGCGCGAGTCGCCGCGAAAGCGGTGGCCGTGGCGGATCGCCTTCTCGAAGGCGGTCTGCACCATGTCCTGGGCGGTGTCCCGGTCGCGGGTGAGCCGCAGCGCAACGGCCAGGAGTCGCGGCTCCAGCTCGTGAAAGAGCGCGCCCAGCGCTTCGGGGTCCGCCATGGGCAGCTCACACGCGACGCTGCGGCCGTCCCGGTCCAACCCTCCGGCTCCGCGAATCCGCATGCAAGGCGCCTCCCTGCTCTGCGGTACGATCCAAGTGCTCGGATGGTTTCTTTGCCAGCGCCCGGCGGTTGGGGAGTAACCGCGGGGGGGGTCGGGGTCGTATCCCATGAGCTGGATCGGTGAGGAACAGGACACCCGCTACCGGGGGTGGATGGCAGCGGCCCAGCAAGGCGACGCGGACGCCTACCAGAGGCTGTTGACCGAGCTGCTGCCGCTGTTGCGGGCCTTTGCGCGTGCGCGCCTCCGGGAGGCTTCTGACGTGGAGGACGTCGTGCAGAACGTGCTGGTGGCCATTCACCGGGCTCGCCACACCTACCGCGCGGAACGGCGCTTCGCGCCTTGGCTCGGCGCCGTGGCGCGAAACGCGGTGATCGACGAGCTGCGCCGCCGTGGCCGCCGGCTGAGCCGCGAGGTGCCGCTGGATGCCGCCGCGGAAGCCGTTGCCCCGACGCCGGAATCGCCGGCGCCGTTGTCG
>JAFDET010000275.1 GCA_019310195.1 Deltaproteobacteria bacterium | reverse complement strand
CTGCCCACCCGCTGGTACGGCTACCACGAGCGCATGGGCGGCCTGATGGACATGTGGATCCGCGACATCACGCCCGTCCTGGAGTTCGTGCGCCGCCACCGCGAGCGGCCGTTCTACCTGGAGCTGAACTTCATGCAGACGCACCGGGATGACGACGGCGCGTTCTCCTTCGACCCGGACTTCCCCGTGGACCCCGCCGCGATCTCGATGCCGGCCTACCTGAACCTGCCGGACTGGCCGGAGATCCGCGACGAGCTGGCCCGCTACTACAGCCAGATGCTGGGCATGGACGCGATGATCGGCGACCTGCTCGCGCTGCTGGACGAGCTGGGCTTGACGGAGAACACGCTGGTGATCTTCGTGAGCGACAACGGGCCGCCCTTCCCCGGCGCCAAGATGACGCTCTACGACCGCGGCATCGCCACGCCGCTGATCGTGCGCTGGCCCGGGCGCGTGCCGTCTGGGAGCGAGCGACACGCCATGCTGAGCCTCATCGACGTGATGCCCACGATCCTGGAAGCCGTGGACGAGCCGGTTCCCGACGACGTGGAGGGCCGCTCCTTCCTGCGGCTCCTGCTGGGCGAGGCCCCGGACCGGCACCGCGACGCCGTCTTCGCGGAGCTGACCCATCACGTGGAGTACATCCCCACGCGGGCACTGCGGACCGAGCGCTGGAAGTACATCCGCAACTACTCGGACATCGCCATCGGCCTGGACCAGATCGCAGACCGCGCGTGGGCGCACCGGCTCTGCGAGCTGCCGGACCAGCCGTGGAAGCGCCCGCGCGTTCCCGAGGAACTCTACGACCTGGCGGCGGACCCGAACGAGCAGCGCAACCGGGTGGGCGACTCCGCCTACGCCGAGCCGCTGGAGCGCATGCGCGCCGGCCTGGACACCCACATGCGCGAGACCGCCGATCCCTATCTGGACGCGCCCTTCACCCACGACCACGATCCGGGGCGCTACGAGCCGGCCGCTCTTCTTCAAGACCTTCATTGAAGAAGGGTCTTGTCTCGAAACGGCCCTCACGGACTCCGACAGCGCCCTACAATCTCCTTCTCTCGTGACGCTGCCCTGTTCCGCTCGGCGGCGATTGGAGGAGAGGGTGAGCATGGCCGGTCAGCGATGGATCGATGAACTCGTGGCGGGCGGAACGGTCCTGACCGATGGCGCGTGGGGAACCCAGCTCCAGCAGCGCGGGCTCGAGCTGGGGGAGATTCCGGACTCCTGGAACCTTCTGCATCCCGATCGCGTGGAAGAGGTGGCCCGTGCCTACGTGGAGGCCGGCAGCCGGGTCATCCTCACCAACACCTTCCGCGCCAACCGGATCGCGTTCGGCAAGCATCCCGATGCCGAGCGTGTCGCCGAGATCAACCGCGCGGGGGTGGAGATCTCCAAGCGGGCGGCCGGGGACGCAGCCCGGGTCTTCGCCTCCGTGGGGCCCAGCGGCAAGCAGCTGATCATGGGCGACGTCACCGAGGAGCAGCTGGCGGCCGCCTTCGCCGAGCAGGCCACCGCCCAGGCCCAGGGGGGCGCCGACGCCATCGTGGTGGAGACCATGGCGGACCTCACCGAGGCGCGGCTGGCCGTGGAGGCCGCACTGGCCACCGGCTTGCCGGTGGTGGGTTGCATGGTCTTCGACGCGGGCCGTGACAAGGACCGCACCATGATGGGTGTGGATCCCGAGCGATCCGCCAGGGATCTCACCTCCTGGGGCGTGGATGTGGTGGGCGCCAACTGCGGCAACGGTGTCGAGGACTACGTCCCCGTCTGCGGGCGCCTTGCGGCGGCCACCGATCGGCCCATCTGGATCAAGCCCAACGCCGGGATCCCCAGGCTGGTCCAGGGGGAGGTGATCTACGACACCACGGCAGAGCAGTTCGCCGGGTTCTTGCCCGCCCTGATCGACGCCGGCGCGAGCTTCGTGGGAGGCTGCTGCGGCACCGATCCGAGCTTCATCGCGGCTCTCGCCAAGAGAGTGCATGGGTGACCGACGAGCTGCTGGAGAAGCTGCGGGGCTCGCTGCTGGAGCTCGACAAGGAGGCCACCCTGGAGGCCGTGCGGGCGGTTCTCCAGGAAGGGTCGGCTCACGCCGAGGCGGGCGTCCGGGCGGTAACGGACGCGCTGGATCGGGTGGGGCGCCTCTTCCAGGAGGGGGACTGGTTCCTGGGCGAGCTGGTCTATGCCGGCGAGATCGCCAAGCAGGCCATGGAGCTGCTCTCGCCCCACCTGTCGGCAGGGGCCGACAAGAGGCTGGGCACCGTGGTGGTGGGGACGGTGCAGGGCGACATGCACGACCTGGGCAAGAACATCTTCATCACCTACGCGCAGAGCGCCGGCTTCGAGATCGTGGACCTGGGGACCGACGTCACGGTGGAGCAGTTCGCCGAGGCCGCTCTCGAGCACCAGCCGCTGGCGTTGGGCATGTCCTGCCTGCTGACGGTGTCCGCCGGTGCCATCGGTCGGGTCATCGAGGGGTTGGACCGACGGGGCGTGCGGGAGTCCGTGAAGGTCATCGTCGGCGGAGCCGCCCTCACCGAAGAGTTCGCCCACGAGGTGGGCGCCGACGCCTTTGCCCCCGATGCCGTCACCGGCACCGGGATCATCCGCGCCTGGAGCCAGGGCCGGTGAACTTCAAGGAGCGCTTCCTCACCGCCATGAATCACGAAGAGCCCGACCGCGTACCGGTCATGGGGCTCATCATGGATCCCGCCACGGTGAACGAGATCCTCCACAGGCGGGCGGTGAACTTCCCGGGCATGCTGCGCCAGCCCTTGCTCCGTGGCGCCGTCCGCCGGCTCCTGAATACCAACTGGTTCTGGAACCGGATGTACTGGGACAACTTCTCCGGGGCCCTGGAAGCGTCCATCCAGCTCGGCTTCGACGCCAACTGGACCATCTACGCCATGATGCAGCTCCAGCCCGACCCCGATTCTGCTCTGGGCGTGGTCTGGCACGATGCCTTCGGGCGAGTCTGGGAGATGGGTTCCGACGAGAAGGGCAACATGAGCGTCAACTACACCCGGGCGCTGTGTGACACCGAACAGGCATGGGAAGCCTGGGTGGAGCGGAAGGCGCCGCTCTTCGATCGCCTGGTGGCCAATGCCACTGTCTTCCACAAGCGCCTGGTGGACGAGTACGGCGACCGCATCCTGCCCATCGGCTACGCGGCGCCCGGCATCTTCGAGAACAGCTGGCAGGCCATCGGCTTCGTGAACTTCACCAAGCTGGTCTACGAGAAGCCCGAGTTCGTGCGGCGCGTGGTGGAGTTCCACACGGAGCTCTATCTCCGCTACCTGGAAGGCGTCATGGAGTCCGGGGTCGAGGTGGTGCTCGGGGGCGACGACCTGGGCCAGAAGACCGGACCGCTCATGCGCCCGTCCCTCATCGAGAAGCTCTACGGGGAGAGCTACCGCCGTGTCACCGACCTGGTGCACCGCCACGGCCGCAAGTTCGTCTTCCATTCCTGTGGACGGATCTACAAGTTCCTGGACCATTTCGTGGACTGGGGCTTCGACGGCATCATCACCATGGAGCCCACGGCGGGCATGGACCTGGCCCGGGTCCGCGAGCAGGTCGGTCACGACCTTGTGCTGATCGGTAATCTCGACGTGTCCCACCTGCTGGTGCGGGGGAGCCGCGAGGAGGTGGAGGCGGCGGTGAAGAAGGCCATCGGCGATGCGGCTCGGGGTGGGGGTTACGTGCTCTCGGCGGCCCACTCCCACCCGTTCGTGGATCCCCAGCGTCTGCGCTGGATGGTGGAGGCGGCCCACCGTTACGGTCGATATCCCATCTCCATCTGAGCGAGGCAACCCAGGGAGCGGGCTGCTCACGCGATCGCGGGCTCCGAGTCCAGCGGGCGTAGCCGACAGGTGTCGCGGGAAGCGCACAGCTCACATGCCTGCGCGTGGGTCCAGGTCGGCAGCCCGTGCCCCAGACCGATCACCATCGACACCGACTTCACCGGCACCAGCATGCAGGCGCTGGTGAGCTTTACGCCGATCCGCTCCGCGGACGCGACCTCGACCACGACGCGTTGATCGGACAGGTCGACCCCGGTCCCGCCGGGACTCAGCGCACCGCTCGTTTCGAGCCCGCGGCCGGCGGCCCACTCGCAGGACGAAGGCCTCGACCTCGCGTCCGTTCGCGAACCAGTCACGGGTCGTGCGGTCCAACGCCGGGCCGATGCTGCCGACGGCCATCGCCAGCTCGTCCGCCTCGCCCAGCAAGTTTACGACCGCCTCCGCCTGCGCGAGCTCCGATCCACCGGCGAGCCGGACGCGAGAGCCGGACACCTCCAGCACCCGGCGGGACACGCAGCAGCTCGCGCTCCTCCACCTGGGCGAGAATCTCGGGAAGCAGCGTGCGGATGCTCGGGTGCAGCCCGTCCGTGGAGTGCAGCGTGCGCAGCCGCCGCAGCTCGGCCAGCGAGATCTCGAGCGGGACCTCGCTCACGACCGGCACGGGAGCTCCCCACCACAGATCTCGGTCGCTTCAGAGCTCAAGAGAAGTAGTCGCGCACGGTCTCGCTGACGGCCCGAACCACGGGCACGGGCGTGCCCTTCGGCAGCGCGTCGCCGCTCCCCAGGATGAACTTGTGGAAGCTGCCCGCTCCCTTCTCGATCTCGACCAGCAGGTCGCGAACGTAGACGCGCATCTCTTCCGGTGAAAGGCCCGCGAAAGCCGTGGCGTCGATGCCGCCCACGAGCACCTTGTCCTTGGCCCATCCCGCCTTGGCCTCGCCGAAGGCGATGTCTCCGGTCGGGGCCGGGGCGACGTCGATGAACCCATCCTGATCGGCGTGGCAGAGCGGTCCGGCGAAGCCGGTGAGACGGCCGCACATGTGCGTGAGGTAGGTCTTGCCCGCCCCGCGGCAGATCGAGGCGTAGTCGTTGCAGTACCTCTGGTCGAAGCGCTCGTAGAGGGTGGGAGAGGTCAGCGTGGTGGAGAGGTTTTCGTAGCTGATCACGACCTCCGCCTCGCTCTCGGCCAGGATCGCGTACGCCTTGAGGTTGAGCTCGTGCATCCGCTCGAAGCACTGCTCCATCGTGTCCGGGTCGTCGGCAAAAGCGTAGGTGAGCTTCTCCAGCCCCATCTCGTTGTTGATGAGATGCTCCATCGGGCTGGTGGGACCGTCGGCCGTGACCAGCCCGTCGTCGCCGAGGCGCTCGACGGCCTCCCGGAAGTACGCGGGTTTGGGAACCATCGACATCGTCTCCAGCGCGTACATGTAGACCTTGATGTCCTCGAGGGTCTGGAGCTTTCGCCGGGTGAACCAGGGGACGAAGGGCGACATGGGATTCCATTCGAGCTCTTCGAAGAGCGAGCCCACCTTCGTCTCGTAGGTGAAGCGAAGCGTCCCGTCGTCCAGGCGCTCAATCCGGGAATCGACGCGGGGATTCCCGGGCCTTCCGCCCGTCGAGGGCGCGGTCGACTCGTAGAGCGGCACGTGACGCAGCAGGGCGTCCGAGCCGATCTCCTTGTGGAACTCCCGCTCGTCGAGCATCTGGTCTGCGGGCAGCGACGACAGGAAGTAGCCATCGACGCAGGGCGACCAGGGGATGCGATCCACCGGGTCTCCCCGGAGCGCGGCCAACAGGCGCTCGCGAGAGGTCATGGCTTCTGCGCTCACTCCACTCCTCCTGGCATTCGACCTGGCACTGGACGGGGTTCAGGATATCGAACCCAGACTCGATGAAGGAGGGCTTGCTTTCATTCCCTCGCCGCGCACTCCGCCGGCAGCTCGCGTGCCGGCGCTGCCCCGACCATGGTAGCGCTACTGCGTGGTGGCGGTCCGCCCCGGTTCACCCCGGGAAGCGCATGTCCTCGATGAAGACATCCTGGAAGTGCGGGTCCGCCGCCAGCGAGAGGTGCTCGATCCGCGAGTCCAGCTGTGAGAGCGCGTCGCTCTCGCGCTCCGGTGCGAAGAGCGCCA
>JAFDET010000274.1 GCA_019310195.1 Deltaproteobacteria bacterium | reverse complement strand
GAAGCCGCCATGACCGCGCGCAAGACATCCCGCCGCAAGCCCGCCCGCAAGAAGGTCGCCAAGCCCGCCAAGAAGCCGGCGCGCAAGAAGGCGGCCGCTCCCAAGAAGGCCACCCGGAAGAAGACGACGCGCAAGAAAGCCGCGAGCAAGAAGGCTGCGCGCAAGAAGCCGGCCGCCAAGAAGGCGGCGTCCCCCAAGAAGCCGACGCGAAAGAAGGCCGCTCGCAAGCCGGCCACCCGCCCCGCGCGAGCCGCCGCCCCGGAGTCGCAGCCGGTCGAGGCAGTCCGCACCTCCGTTGCGGCAGCCGTACCGGTCGAGGTGGGCCGGGTCACCCATCACTTCGGCCAGATCGGCGTGGGGCGTGGGCGTGATCGCCGTGGAGAGCGCGGAGATCCGCCTGGGCGACACGCTCCACTTCCGCGGCCACACCACCGACTTCTTCCAGCGGGTGGAGCGGATGGAGCTCGACCACCAACCCGTCGAACACATCGGCAGCGGCCAGCAGGTGGCGATCCAGGTCTCCCAACGCGTGCGCGAAGGCGACCTGGTCTACCGGGTATCGCGCTGAGAGAGACGCTGAGCCCCACACGGCAGGCGACGCCACCAGAGCCCGGGGCCCGCAAGCGCCGCCCTCGAGGTGCGGCCATGCGCAAGCGCCCGCTGCGACGCGCGCAGTGAGCCGCAGGCGAACGAAGGGCCTCGGCCGGCTAAGAATTGCGAGCCGAGGCAGCGTTCCGGTCAGCGCGCCGAGCTGCCGCCTTCCACGGCCTGAAGCTTTGCGGCGGCCTTGGACTCGCCGGCGGACATGGTGATGCTGCCGTTGAGCACGGCGCCGTCCTCCACGACCAGGGAGCCCGCCTCCACGTCGCCGTTCAACACGGCGGTCTTGTGCAGCACCAGCTGGTGGCTGGCCTTGATGGTGCCATCGACGGTGCCGCCGATCATGACGGTGCGCGAGCGGATCGAGGCCTCGACCTCGCCAGTCTCGCCCACGATCAGTGTGTTCTCGCTGGTGATCTCGCCGCGGAAGTGCCCGTCGATGCGAACGGTGTCCTTGAATGAGAGCTTGCCCTCGAAATCCGAGCCCTGATCGATGAAGGCCGTGAGCCCGCCGCTCGCCTGGGGCGCCGGCGCCGTGGGAGTGCTGCGATCGTCGCTGCTTCGAGACCTGCTGCCGAAAGCCATGGAGATCCTCCTGTGGTCGCCGGGGGGGCCCGGACCCCATCGGCATCAGCAATGCGCAGCTTGAGCCGCCAGGTCGCAGCCCCGCCCCGCTTGCCGGGGGCGCTGGTCCGGGGCCCGGACGCCGCCCGGCGGCTGGGGTCGGCTACTCTGCGGCGCCATGTCCCGGCCCCCCGAAGCCCTGCTGCACGACGCGCTGGAGAGCGGTCGGATCCACTCGGCCTACCTGCTGGCCGGCCCGGCCGAGAAGACCCGAGCCGCGGCCCTGGCCTTCGCCCGCGGGCTGGCGTGCCGGGGCGAGGGTCCGCGGCCCTGCGAGGCCTGCGACGACTGCCGGCGATCGGCCCACGACGAGACCCCGCCGGAGCTGGACGGCGCGGGAAAGAAGGGCCCGCTCTACCGGCACCTGGGGGACCACCCGGACCTGGTCTGGGTGGAGCGCGGCGCCGGCGACACGCGCGTACGCATCGGCCAGGTGCGCGCGCTCCAGGCGACGCTGCGGCTGCGCTCCCACCAGGGCGGCCGGCGGGCGGCGGTCATCGCCGACGCCGAGTGGCTGAATCTGGAGGCCCAGAACGCCCTGCTGCGCCTGCTGGAGGAACCGCCCGAGGACACGACGCTGATCCTGGTGGCGGCGGGCGCGTCGGGCCTGCTGGCCACGGTCCGCTCCCGCTGCCAGCGGGTGGTGTGGCCGCCGGCGGCCGCCGGCCTGGCCGAGGACGCGCCGGAGGCGATGCGCGAATGGCTGGCACGCTTCCCGGGGCTCGGCGACGCCGGCGTGCCCGAGATCCTGGACCTGGCCGAGTCGTTCCGCGGCCCCCGGGCCGAGACCGCGCCTGCCGTGGCGCAGATGTTGGAAGCGGGCAGCGCCTGGCTGCACGCCCGCACCCGCGAGACGGTGTCCGTGGGCGGCCGGGACGTGCGGGCCGAGCTCGACGCGTTCTCCACCCTGGCCGCAGCCCGCAAGGCCCTGGCCCAGCGCAACGCCAACCCGCAGATGGTCGCGGAGCGCGCGCTGTTCGCGCTGCGGGAGGCGGCTGCGGGGTGAGCTCCGACGACTTCCGCTGGATCGACAGCCACTGCCACCTGACCGCGCCCGACTTCGACGCCGACCGCGACCAGGCCCTGGCGCGCGCCCGGCAGGCGGGTGTGGACGTACTGCTGGTGATCGGCTCGGGATACGGGCTCGACGACCTGGCCGCGGTCACGGCGCTGGCCCAGCGCGAGCAGGGCATCTACGCCAGCGCCGGCGTGCATCCCCACGATGCCCGCCTCTGGTCCCCGGACGCCGCCGACCGGGTCGCCTCGGCGCTGGACGACCCCCGGGTGGTGGCCGTGGGCGAGTGCGGACTCGACTACTGGTACGAGAACTCCCCGCGCGAGGAGCAGCGCCGGGCGCTGGCGGATCAGCTCGCCCTGGCGCGCGAGCGCGACCTGCCGGTGTCGCTCCACGTGCGCGACCGCGAGGACGACGCCTACGAGGAGCTTCTCGAGCTGTGGCGCAGCGAGGGCCGCGGCCACCTGCAGGGCGTGCTCCACTGCTACACCCACACCGAGTCCTACGCGCGCCGGGCCCTGGACCTCGGCCTGCTGATCTCGTTCTCCGGCATCCTCACCTTCAAGCGCGACCGCGGGCTGCGCGAGGTGGCCCGCGCGCTGCCGCTCTCGCACCTGATGGTAGAGACCGACGCGCCGCTCCTGGCGCCCGAGGGCCATCGGGGGCGCCGCAACGAGCCGGCGCGGGTGGTGCAGGTGGGCGAGGTCCTGGCCGCCACCCGGGGCGTGCCCGTGGACGAGGTGGCGGCGGCCACCAGCGCCAACGCCCGGCGGCTCTTCCGGCTGCCCGACTGACTCACGGAGGAAGCATGGCGGAGGTAGACGAGATCCTGAAGCTCGCGGTGCGCCTGGCGCGCGAAGCGGGCGCGCTGCAGCGCGAGCGCTGGGAGTCGGAGCTGGAGATCGACACCAAGAGCAGCGAGGTCGATCTGGTGACCGATGTCGACCGCGCCTGCGAGGCGCGGATCGTAAAGGGCATCCGCGCCGAGCGCCCCGACGACGGCATCCTGGCCGAGGAGGGCAGCGAGTACGAGGCGCGCGGCTCGGCCTGGCGCTGGGTGATCGACCCGCTGGACGGCACCACCAACTACGCCCACGGCTACCCGTGCTTCTGCGTCTCCATCGGCATCGAGCGCGACGGCCAGCCGGCGGTGGGTGTCGTCTACAACCCGATCCTGGACGAGCTTTACCGGGCCGTGCGCGGCGCAGGCGCCTTCCGCAACGACCGGGCGATCCGCGTCTCCCCGGAGACGCGCTTGGGACGCAGCCTGCTCTCCACCGGCTTCGCCTACGACCGCCGGGACGCGTCGGGGCCCGACCTGGTGCACTTCGAGGCGTTCCTGCGCGCCGGGCGCGCCGTGCGGCGCGACGGCAGCGCAGCCCTGGACCTGTGCGCCGTGGCCTGCGGGCGCTTCGACGGCTACTGGGAGCTGCGTCTCAAGCCCTGGGACGTGTCGGCCGGCGGGCTGATCGTGCAGGAGGCGGGCGGCCGGGTGAGCGACGCCGCCGGGACCGGCGACCCCTGGGGCGGCGAGGAGGTCGTGGCCAGCAACGGCCACATCCACGACGCCATGCTTCAGGTGCTCGCGAGGAGCTAGGAGCCCGGCTCGAGGCCCAGATCCGGAAGCTCCAGATCCGGAACGCCGGGAGCCTCGTCGGCCGGCTCGTCGGCGGGCTCCGCCGAGAGGAAGCGGTTGCGAAACGCGTCCAGGCTCAGGGGCAGGTGCTCCGCCAGCGCGTAGTCCAGCCGATAGACGGTCTCGCCGCCCGGGCTCCGCGCCAAGATGCCGCGGCTCGAATCGAAGGCGCCCAGCTCGAAAGCACCCAGCTCCTGGGCCTCCGCGCCCTCTTCTGCCTCGCCTAGCACCCGGAGACGCACCCGCGGCGGGGCCAGGCCCAGGGCTGCGAGCTCGCGCTCGCCCAGGGCATCCGCCTCCACGTCCTGGGCGCGCAGGCCCGACAGCTCACTGACCAGGCGTGCGAGCTTGCCCGGGGCCATGGCCTCCGGGCTCGAGGTCCAGCCCGCCTCGCCCCGCCGCGCCACGATCCGCAGCGGCGCGCCCTGTGCGTCGCGGAACTCCAGCTCCACGGTCTCGGCGTCGGCGGGCGCGAAAGCGCCCAGGGTCCGGTAGCGGTACGCACCCAGGCGCCGCGGGAAGTCGTCCAGGCGCTCGGCGGGAATCTCGTAGAGCGACGCTTCGGAGCCGCGCGCCAGGCGCCGGCCCCCCGGCACCGAGCGGCCGATCTGCATGCGCAGCGCCGTCGCGGCGGCACCCTCCTCGGCGGAGCTCAGGCGCAAGGCCACCTCGAAGGCCGGCTCCTCGAAGCCCTGCTCGGCCTCCGCGTCCGGCTCGTCGACGAAGCCCTCGGCGCGCAGGAACGACACGTCGGCGAGCAGGTCCTCGACGGTCTCGCGATCGGCCGGCGTCTCCAGCGGCGCC
>JAFDET010000273.1 GCA_019310195.1 Deltaproteobacteria bacterium | reverse complement strand
CTGAAGCGCAGCGTCGACGCCAAGCTCGCCGTGTCTCTGGGACCGACGAAGGAGAAGCGCTGATGGAGAGCCTGCGCACCGAAACCGAGCACGGCGTGCGCCATATCGTGCTGTCACGACCGGAGGCCTACAACACCATTACCCCGACGCTGCGGGACGAGCTGGCCCAGGCCATCGACAGCGCCGACGCGGACCGGGACGTGCGAGTGATCCTGCTGCGCGCCGAAGGGCCGGCCTTCTGCGCCGGCTACGGTCTCGACTGGTCCACCCAGGCCCAGTCGAGCGAGAGCGCGGCCAAGGAGAACGCGGCGCCACGGGGCGGCTCCGCGGCCTGGCGGCCGCAGGCCGAGGGGGAGCGCGGTCCACGAGCTTGGGACAGCGTGGCCGACTACCGGATGATGTCCGGCTTCGTCGATACCTACATGAAGCTCTGGTACGCGAAGAAGCCCACCATCGCCGCCGTTCAGGGCTGGTGCATCGGCGGCGGCACCGACATGGTGCTGTGCGCCGACCTGATCGTAGCCGGGGAGGGTGCGCGCTTCGGCTACCCGCCGTCCCGGGTCTGGGGCACGCCGACCACGGCCATGTGGGTCTACCGCATGGGCTTGGAGAAGGCGAAGCGTTACCTGCTCACCGGCGACGAGATCTCCGCAGCGACGGCTGCGGAGATGGGGATGATCTGCGAGGTCGTGCCCGACGATGCGCTCCTGGAGCGCGCCCGGGCCCTGGCTACGCGCATGGCGCAAGTGCCGACCAACCAGCTGGTGATGCTGAAGCTGCTCTGCAACCAGACCGCCGAGAACATGGGCCTGGCCTCGAGCCGACTGGCGGGAACGCTCTTCGACGGCATCGCGCGCCACACCCAGGAGGGCCTCGACTTCGTGGCGCGCGCCCAGGAGGTGGGCTTCCGCGAGGCCGTTCGCGAACGCGACGGCGAGCCCTTCGAGGACTACGGCTCCCGCAAACGCTGAGCGCCGGCGCGTCGCCGTCTAGGCTGGGCTAGGCGAAGCGCCTCAGCTCGCGCCGGGCGATGACCATCTTGTGGACCTCGTCGGGGCCGTCGGCGATGCGCATGGAGCGGCCGTTGCGCCACGCGGCCGCCACGGGCGTGTCGTCGGAGACACCCAGCGAGCCCAGGCACTGGATCACCCGGTCCAGCACGTTCATCATCATGTTGGGCACCACCACCTTGATCATCGAGATCTCCTGGCGGGCGTCCTTCTTGCCGTAGACGTCCATCTTCCAGGCGGCCTTCTCGGTCAGCAGCCGCGCCTGGTCGATCTCCATGCGCGACGTGGCCACCCACTCCTGGACGAACTGCTTCTCGGCCAGGGGGCCGCCGAAGGCGACGCGAGTGGTGGCGTGGCGGCACATGATCTCGAAGGCGCGCTCGGCCATGCCGATGCAGCGCATGCAGTGGTGGATGCGGCCGGGGCCCAAACGAGCTTGCGCGATCATGAAGCCCGAGTGCTCCGGTCCCAGGCGGTTGCTGACCGGAACCCGGCAGTCCTCGTAGCGGATCTCGCAGTGCCCCCCGCCGCCGGAGTGGCCCATCACCGAGACCGGCCGCAGCAGGTTGAAGCCGGGCGTGTCGATCGGGACGATGATCTGGCTCTGGCGGGCGTGGGGCGGCGCGTCGCGATCCGTCACGGCCATCACGATGGCGAAGGCTGCGCCGTAGGCGCCGCTGGTGAACCACTTGTGACCGTTGATGACGTACTCGTCGCCGTCGAGCACCGCTTGGGTCTGCAGCCCGGTCGGGTCGGCGCCCGAGACCTCGGGCTCGGTCATCGAGAAGCACGAGCGGATCTCGCCCTCCAGGAGCGGAGTCAGCCAGCGCTCCTTCTGCTCGGGCGAGCCGAACTCGGCCAGGATCTCCATGTTGCCGGTGTCGGGCGCGTTGCAGTTGAAGACCCGCGAGCCCATGGCGCTGCGCCCCATGATCTCGCACAGCGGCGCGTACTCCAGGTTGCTGAGCCCGGCGCCGTGCTCCTTGTCGGGGAGGAAGAGATTCCAGAGCCCCAGCCCCTTGGCCTTCGCGCGCAGCTCCTTCAGGATCGGCGGCTCGCAGTGGGGGTCGCCGGACTCCCGGATCTGCTCCCCGACGAGCGCCTCGTTGGGATAGACCTGGTCGTCCATGAAGCGCTCGACCTGGGTGATGAGCTGCTGGCAGGTGTCGGAGTACTCGAAGTCCATGGCTTCCTTCCGGGTTGGGGGGCGTCAGGGGCAGACTGTAGCCTTCACGAATCCGGCCGGGCGCTGGTCGGTCAGGGCGTAGGCGCGGGTCACCTCGTCGAGTCCCACCGTGTGGGTGGTGAAGAGGCCCAGACGCTCGCGCTCCTGGTCCACCAGTTCGACGGCGTCGTCAAAGTCGGCGCGCTCCTGGCCGCGGTGTGAGCGCGAGTAGCAGTTGGACCAGGCGAGGGTCACCTCTTTCGCGAAGAGCGGGTAGCCCGGCAGGGAGAGGTCGGAGAGGAACAGGCCCAGGATGGAGATGCCGCCGCCCGGAGCCACCGCCCGGGACGCCACCTGGAGCGTGTCCGCGGCGCCGCCCACGGTCTCCACGACGATGTCGGGACGCTCACCCGCTGCGTCCTGGGCCAGGTCGGCCTCGCTCTCTCCCAGCACGCGCTCCGCGCCCAGGTCGCGCGCCGCCTGCGCCTGGGCGGGGTGGCGCGCGCTGATCCACACCTGCTTGGCCCCCAGGCGCTGGGCCGCGACCAGCGACATCAGCCCCAGCGGACCGGCTCCCAGCACCAGGACCCGGGCGCCGCTCTGCATGCCGACGCGGCGCAGGCCGTGGATGGCCACAGCTGCGGGCTCAGCCAGGGCCGCCACCGGGGGCGCCAGGTCCGCAGGGACGCGGAACAGGCGGCGCGCGGGCACGACCAGGTATTCGGCGAAGCCGCCGTCGCGGTGAACGCCGAAGAAGGCGCCCTCGGTGCAGATGGCCTCCAGCCCGCGCCGGCACGGTTCGCAGCGGCCGCAGGACTGGAGCGGCTCCACGACGACCGAGTCGCCCGCGCTCCAGCCTACGACGCCGTCGCCCAGCGCGTCGACTTCGCCGGCGATCTCGTGGCCCGGAACCACATTCGCACCGTAGGCCCCCAGGGCGTAGAGATGCCGGTCGGAGCCGCACAGCCCGCAGGCGCGCACCCGGACCCGGGCCTCGCCCGGCCCCGGCTCAGGGACGGCCCGCGCTTCCAGGCGCACGTCGCGTGCTCCGTGGGCAACGGCGGCGCGCATGGACGGATGGCTGGGGGGCGTCACGGCAGGGGAGGATACCACGGGCGCGGCCGGCGCTCAGTCGCGATCCAGGCGTTCCATGACGGCCCGCACCACCAGGGGCCACGCGATCGTCGCATCCGAGAAGACCTCGACGTGCCGCCCGCCTTCCGACTCCGGCACGAACTTGCCCCACGACACGCCCTCGGTGTAGGAGCAGCCCGAGAGGCCGCCCCAGTGCTCGGGCTCGGGGCAGATGCGCACGGCGTAGCGATAGCGTCGTACCGGCTCGGGGCTGCCGATCCGCTTGCGCAGGATCTCGAGGTAGGGGCCCACCTGCTGGGCCCAGTTGCGCGGGACGCCGCCGCCGATGGTGAAGATCCCCATGCGCTCGTGCTGCCTCACCAGGTTCGCGAAGTGGTCCAGGTCGAGGAACGGATCGAATGCAATGCTGCGCCCCGAGCGCTCCGCCTGGGTCTGCTTGTAGATGGCCAGGTCGAGGCCCAGCTCCGAGTCGGTGAAGGCCGGCACGTAGACCGGCACGTCCTTCCGGTAGGCGCTCTTCAGGATCGCGCGCCCGTCGACGGTTTCGTCCAGATGCTGACCGAGCTTCTGGTGGATGAGCCGGCTGGACAGCACGGTGTCCTCCGGGACGTCCTCCAGTGCCCGCTGCAGCGCGCGCTCCGTGTCGTCGAGATTCTTCTCGAGCTCGATGGTGTCGTAGACGCGGTTGTAGCCGCGCGCGTAGAGGTGCTCGTCGTCCATGCTGGGGCGGTGCTTGAAGTGCAGCATGCCCGCGCTCTCCACGAAGCCGTGGGTCATGAGCGCGCCGGTGGAGACAACGGCCTGGACCCAGCCCCGATCGATCATCTCCGTGAGCAGCAGGCCCTGCTTGGCGATGGTCATGGCGCCCGACACCGTGACCACGCGGAAGCAGTCGGCGTCCCGGACCATGGCCTCCAGCACATCCGCAGCCTCCCCGAGCGCCCGCCGAAGGCGGTCCGGCTCATGGCGCGCACCAGCTCGTCCACGCTGCCGACCTGCGACGGGTCCAGGGGAGCCAGCGGCTCCAGGCCGTCGTCGTGGCCGGTTCCGTAGCGGGATTCGTCGCGGGGATCGGGCATCAGGCCTCCGGGGCTCGAAGTTCGTCCAGTCTGTCCAGCTCGTCGGGGTCGGTGACCGGCAGCGAGCACGTGGTGCCTCGGCACAGGTAGGCCGTGGCGCGCCCGCCCGACGTCTCCCGGCCCTCGATCCAGCGGGTGTCCAGGCCGGGCGGCCGGGCTTCGCCGTCGGAGACACACACCACGCCGTCCTCGGGCGCCAGGCGGGCCCGCGCCCGCTGCGCCAGCGCTCGCGTGTCGGGATCGTCGGGGGCGCCGACGATCACGGCTACCGCCGTGCCGCGTTCCGCCAGTGTGGCCGCGCGCAGCAGGGTCGGCCACGCCGCCGGGGCGCTTTCGACCGCGAACGCGTGGGTGCGGAACACGTGGCTCGCCACGCGCGCCAGGTCTCTGCGGCCCGCCAGCGCGGCGACGCGCACCAGTCCCAGGCAGGCCAGACCGGCGGAGTGCGGCGTGGCCCCGTCGTGGTCGGAGCGCGGGCGGTGCGCCAGCGGCTCGGCGTCGTTGGGTGTGAGGAAGAGGTCGCCGTCGTCGCGACTGAAGAAGCGTTCGGCCACGACGTCGGCCAGCTCCAGCGCGGCCGGCAGCCAGCGCTCGCCGGCGCCGGCGCGGTGCAGGTCCAGGAAGGCCGCCAGCAGCGCCGCGTGATCGTCCAGGAAGGCCGGGATGCCGGCGCGTCCCTCGGCGAAGACCCGCAGCAGCCGCCCGTCGGCGTCGCGCATCCGCTGCAGCACGAAGTCGGCGGCGGCCGCCGCCTCGCCGATCCAGCTCCGCTCGTCCAGCAGGCTTCCGGCGCGTGCCAGGCCGGAGATTACCAGCCCCTGCCAGGCGGCGACGCGCTTGGGGTCCACGCCGGGGGCCACGCGGCCGCCGCGGGCCTCGAGGAGCGCGGCGCGCTGGCCGCTCCACTGCTCGCGCGGTCGCTGCGAGCGATCGCGCAGCACGCTGGCGCCGTTCTCGAAGTTTCCGCCGGGCGTCACGTCGTACGCGGCGCAGAAGTCGGCGGCGGCGTCCGCGCCCAGCACCGCTTCCACCTGGGCCGGGGTCCAGACGAAGTAGAGGCCCTCTTCGCCCTCGCTGTCGGCATCGCCGCTGGCGTACCAGCCGCCGTCGGGTGCCGTCATCTCGCGGCGCAGGTAGTCCACGGTTTCGCGCAGAGGCCAGACCAGGGCCGCATCGTCGGCGCCGCTGCGCCGCCAGGCCTCGGCCAGGGTCGAGAGCAGCTGGCCCTGGTCGTAGAGCATCTTCTCGAAGTGAGGAACGATCCAGGCGGCGTCCACGGAGTAGCGGTGGAAGCCGCCGCCGAGCTGGTCGTAGACCCCGCCCCGGCTCATGGCCCGGGCGCTGAAGACCACGTGCTCCACGGCCTCGCGCGCCTGGGCCGCGGGCAGGACGTCGGCCGCCGCCAGCAACAGGTCCAGGCTGGTGGGCGTGGGAAACTTGGGTGCGTCGCCGAAGCCGCCGTGCTCGCGATCCGCATGGGCCAGGAGCTGCTCGGCCGCCCGGGTCAGGCCCAGCCGGCCCGGCAGGGCCTCGGCCGTGCCGCTGGGGCGCGTGTCCAGTGCGCGCAGGATCTCGGCGGCCTGGCCCTGGACCTCGTCCCGCCGCTCGCGCCAGGCGCGCTCTACCGCCTCCAGCACCTGGCGGAAGGCGGGCATCCCGTGGCGCGGCTCCGGCGGGTAGTAGGTGCCGCCGTAGAAGGGCCGGCCGTCGGGTGTGCAGAACACCGTGAGGGGCCAGCCGCCGTGCCCCGTGAGCCTCACCACCGTATCCATGTAGAGCTGATCCACGTCGGGCCGCTCTTCCCGGTCGACCTTCACGTTCACGAACAGGCGGTTCATCAGGGCGGCCGTCGCGTCGTCTTCGAAGGACTCGTGGGCCATCACGTGGCACCAGTGACAGGCGCTGTAGCCGATGGAGACCAGCAGCGGCTTGTCCTCGGCCGCGGCGTGGCCCAACGCCTCCGAGCCCCAGGGCCACCACTCCACGGGGTTCGTCTGGTGCTGGCGCAAGTAGGCGCTGGTCTCGCGGGCGAGCCGGTTGCGGGGGGCCTCA
>JAFDET010000272.1 GCA_019310195.1 Deltaproteobacteria bacterium | reverse complement strand
GCGGGCGGCTCGGCTGATAGATCCCCGCGGCCCGGGCATAAGCCAGGATGCGGAGATAGAAGTCCTTGAAGCGCGGCCCGTGGTTGAAGTGGCGCAGATGCGCCAGCTCGTGACAGAGCGTGTTGACCAGGCTGGAGTACTTGAGCGGCCGGCCCGTAGTGGCGTGGCGCAGCCGGATGCGGATCGTGCCATCCGAGTAACAGATGCCGTAGCGGCTGGTCGCATTGGCCCGATCCGCCTCCACGGCGCGATAGCGTAGGCTGAAGCGCGCTGCGATCAGCGTCGCATCGCGGTTCAGTCGTTCGACCAGCTCCCTGCGCGTCTTCCTATCCATCGATCAGCGCGCGCCGGCGGCCTCCGGGATCTCGCGCGCAGGGGGGTGAGGCGCACGTGGGGCAACGGCTTACGAGGCCGAAGTCTATCCGCTTGGCGCGCAAGGCGCTCGGCTTGGCGCGCAAGGCGCTCGGCTTGGCGCAAGGAGCTCGGGTCGGCGCGCGCGGCGCTGCTACCCTGAGACCGTGGCCAGCGAAGAGATCCCGATCTTTCCCCTCTCCCAGGTGGTCCTGTTCCCGAAGCTGCGCTGTCCGCTGCACATCTTCGAGCCGCGCTACCGCGAGATGACCCAGGCGGCCCTCGACGGGGAGCAGCGGATCGGCATGGTCACGGTACGGCCGGAGCACGCGGCCGACATGGCCGGCGATCCCCCCATCTACGCGGTCGGCTGCGAGGGCCGCATCATCGACTCGAACCAGCACGAGGACGGTCGCATCGACATCCTGCTGGTGGGCACACACCGTTTCCGGGTGCTGGAGGAAACACCCTACGCCGGCGAGCGTCTCTACCGCGTAGCCCGGGTCGAGGGGCTCAGCGATCGCGTGGACCCCGGCGACGAGGCCGGGTTGGCCAGCCTGCGCGACACCGCCCTGGCCAAGCTGGGACTCCTGCTGGAAGAGGCGTCGGGAGGACAACAGCGTTTCGATCCCAGCATACTGGACGGCGCCGACGACCCGACCGCAGTGAACGCCCTGTGCCAGATCCTCGATCTGCATGCGGTGGAGAAGCAGAGTCTTCTCGAAGAGGACCGCTTGCTCGAGCGCCTCGAGCGACTCGACGGCCTGCTCGACTTCCGGCTGGCGGCCCACGGCCGGTCGGCCGGCGATCCTTCCAGCACGGTTCACTAGCCAAAGCTGAAAAATCGACGAATTCTTCGAAAATCGATGAAAATCGTAGATCGAAGATTCGCAGGCCCGACCCGTGCCGGCTCGGCCCCGGCCCGCGGCGTCCGCGAAGCCGTCTCAAGCCTTATCCCCGAAACTACCGGAAACGCATCGCGTTCCGACTATGAAACAGCGGTTATCCGTCGGTGAATTGCTGTGTTTCGGAACTGCGTTTGTGCGTCGGGGGAGTGATCCGGCCCCCCGATTCGCCGTTGCGCGGCACTCGGCGGCTATGCTCAAATGCCTGCGGATACGGGGATTGCTCGCTAGAATCTCTCATATTCGCCCAATAACCCAGCAAAGTCCGGAAAATCCGGCCCCCAACACAACGGAATCCGAGCCCAGAGATGCTCCCCCCTCAACTCTGGACCGGCGTCATCAGGCGCCTTGTGCCCGAATTCGGATCCTTCGCCTTCGAGGCGTGGATCGAGCCGCTTCACGTACGCGTGGAGGGCGATGAGCTTTGCGTGTTGTGTCCCTCGGTCTTCCACCGAGAACGCGTCCGCGGGCGCATGCTGTCGGTAATCGAGCGCTGCACCGAGGCCGAGGCCGGGCGCCCGGTCAAGATCGCGCTGGGCGTCGGTCGCGCGACCCGGCGCGGCGACTCCGATGCAAAGCCCGCGCCGCAGGCCCAGCCGGCGGCCGCAGCGGCGGACCGCACGGCCCCGTCACCCGCAGCCGCAGGCGGCGCTCCGGAGCAGACGCCGCTCCCCTACTCCTTCGCCAGCTTCGTGGTGGGCCCCGGCAATGCGCTGGCGCGCGAGGCCTGCCTGGCCGTGGCCCAGGGGCGCCAGACCGGGCTCTCCAGCATCTACGTGGCCGGTGCCCCCGGCC
Source organism: Deltaproteobacteria bacterium (assembly GCA_019310195.1). Classification (GTDB taxonomy): domain Bacteria; phylum Myxococcota_A; class UBA9160; order UBA9160; family JAFDET01; genus JAFDET01. Next base: position 2,288 of record JAFDET010000272.1, on the reverse strand, counting down.
TGGGCAAGACCCATCTGGCGCGCTCGGTGGTAGCGGAGGCGCTGCGCTCGGGCGCGCGGCGCGCGCTCTACACCTCGGCCGAGGCCTTCACCGGCGAGTTCCAGACGGCAGTCCGCGGCGGCGGCATGGACGCCTTCAAGCGCCGCTACCGCGGCTGCGAGCTGCTGGTGGTGGAGGACGTCCAGTTCCTGCCCGGGAAGAAGGCGACCCAGCTGGAGCTCTTCCACACCATCGACCACCTGCGCGACGCGGGCGCCCGGATCGTCTGCACCGGCGACCGGCTGCCGGCCGAGATCGCCGGCCTGGACCCGCGGCTGCGCTCGCGCTGGAACGGGGGCCTGGTGGCGGAGCTGGAGGCGCCCGACGCCCAGGTGCGCCGCGAGATCCTGCGCGCCAAGGCGGCCGCCGGCGGGGTGCGCATCCCGGAAGACTGCCTGGACCTGCTGGTGGAACGCCTGCGCGGCAGCGTCCGCGACCTGGAAGGCGCCCTGATCCAGCTGGTGGCGACGGCGTCGCTGCTCAAGCGGCGCATCGACCGCGAGCTGTGCGAGGCCGCGCTGCGCAAGGTGCAGCCTTCCGCCGGCGCCGGCCGCCGCGTGGGCCCCGAGGACGTGATCGAGGTGGTGGCCGCCTTCTTCCAGACCACCCCCGCCGCCCTGGCCTCGCGCTCGCGCCGCCGCGACGTGCTGCTGCCGCGCCAGCTGGGCATGTACCTGTGCCGCCGCTACACGGACGCCTCACTGACCCGCATCGGCCGCGCCTTCGACCGCGACCACCCCGCGGTGAGCAACGCCATCGCCGGCGTCGAGCGGCGCATCCTGGAGCGCGCGCCCCTGCGCTACCAGGTGGAGGCACTCAGCGCCCGGGTCGAAGACCGGCTGGGCCCGGCAAGCTGAGACCGAAGCCCAGGGAACCCAAGGGACAGTCCCCTCAGTTCCGGCACCGGAACAGAGGGGACTGTCCCTTGGGTTCCCTTCACCAGCACCGCCGGCGGCTCGCTCGTGCGCCCCATCGAAGGCCTCCAAGACACGGGCCCGCCAAGGGAAAGAGCGCCAAAGGGCAAGGGCCTATGCGTTATGCCCGCGCCAGGCCGCCAGGCCCAGCATGCCCGTCGTCAGGAGCAGACCCGAACCGGGCTCGGGAAGAGCCGCGACGCGGAACCCGAAGCTGTCGTTCGAGCCCGTCGGGAAAGCGTTGCCCTGGATAGTCTTGCTGAGAATGAGGGGGTGGCCGAAGTCGAACGACCCGCCCCGGAAGACACGGCCGTTGATGCCGATGATCGTCTCGCTCCACTCGTCAACATTCCCGCCCTGGTCGAAGGTCCCGTTGGGACTTGCCGAGCCCGTGTAGCTACCCACGTCGGTGAGTTCCCCGACGACGCCGTTGCAGTTCGCGGTGTTGGCGGTCGCCCCCGGCGCGGCGCAGGCGGTCTGCGCACTCGAGCCGGCCGGGTACCTGAAGTAGCTGGTGGAGATGGGATCGTAGTAGGCCGCCTTGTACCACTCGTCCTCGGTCGTAAGGAAGATGGTCGCCCCAGCGTTGCGCGTCACCGTCAGCCCGTTGCTCGGGTTGGGCGTCCCGCCCAGCAGCGTGTATGCCCCCGTCTCCGTGTCGCCGCTCCCCTGCCCGTTGTGCAGCCAGTTCGCAAAGCGGAAGCTGTCGTAGACGCTCACGTAGTTGACGGGCTTGCTCGCGAATCCGCTCTTTACCACGTACTTCGAGCCGTTCGGGTTGCCCCCCACGAAGTTGATGCCACCGAAGGTCGCGTCGCTGCCCATGCTGGCGCTGTAGAGGGCGAGCATATTGGCCCCGGTGGGGTCCGCCGCGTTCAGGAATTCAACGTACTGGGTGTTGGTTACCTCGGTCTTCGAGACTCGGTAGGTACGGGCCACGGCGCCGAAGCAGCGATTGAACTGCACGTCGCAAGCGTTGCCTGGATCTCCCACGGTCACCCAGTCGATAGTGACCGCGGAGGCCGGCGCGCCCAGCAAGACGGCACAGACGGCTGTCAGGACAAGCTTCTTCACCGCGAGGCTCCTCACCCTGTAGGTGGTTTCCCGCGACCGCGAATCGCCCGAGCCGCGCGTCAGGCGTCGGGCAGCAGGCTGCCGACTTCGTCGGGCGTGAGCCGGTAGACGTCGGCGCAGAAGGCGCAGCGCACCTCCAGGGGCTCGTCGCCGGCCGCCACCTCGCGCAGCTCTTCGCGCCCCAGCAGGGTCGCGGCGCGCCGGACACGCTCCAGGTCGCATGGGCAGTGGAAGCGCGGCGACCCTTCTGCGAGATCGCCG
>JAFDET010000423.1 GCA_019310195.1 Deltaproteobacteria bacterium | reverse complement strand
CAACAAGGTGCGCGTGATCGCGCATCCCCACGGCGGAAGCTTCGGCGGCAGGGGCGGCACCCGCGGCACCGACGTGACGGCCCTCCTCACGCGCAAGGCCGGCGGGCGCCCGGTGAAGTGGATCGAGGACCGCACGGAGTACCTCACCGCCGGTGGAAGCCAGTCCTGGGACCGTCACTACGAGGTCTCGCTCGCGGTGAAGAACGACGGCCGCGTCACGGGCCTGGATGTGAAGCTCCTGGACGACATGGGGGCGAACGGCGAGGGCTTCGGCGCCATCTGCACGGCCAAGCCGCTGGCTTGCTTCACCGGGCCCTACACGATTCCCGTCGCCCGCTACGACCTGACGATCGTTGCGACCAACAAGCTTCCCCAGAGCCCCTATCGGGGGATGGGCCCGCCGCCGCACAACTGCGTGCTGGAGCAGATGATGGACATCGCCGCGCGCGGGCTGGACGTGGACCCCGCGGAGCTGCGGCGCAAGAACTTCATTCCCAAGGACGCCTTCCCCTACACCATCGCCAGCGGGAACGAGTACGACAGCGGCGACTACGAACTCGTGCTCGACAAGGCACTGGAGCTGGCGGACTACCCGCAGCTGCGCCGGCAGCAGGCCGAGGCGCGCGCCGAGGGGCGCTGCGTGGGGATCAGCGTGGTGAGCGCCATCGAGCCCGGCGTTTTCGACTGGAACTCGTACGCCTTCGACTGGAACTCGTACGCCGTCGTCGGCGTGCAGGGCACCGGCGTTCCCGAGGGCGCCACGGTCGGCATGGACATCATGGGGAAGTTCACGATCCGCGTGGGCTTTGCACTCGAGGGGCAGGGCCAGTACACCCTGGCTACCCAGCTGGTGGCCGACTACTTCAACGTGGAGTTCGACGACATCACGGTGGTCTACCTGGACACGCAGTCGGCGCCGCCGGCCTTCGGCCCGGGCGGAAGCCGCCTGGGCGTGGCGCTCAGCGGCGCGGTGCTCGGCGCCTGCGAGCGCCTCAAGGCCAAGCTGGTCAAGGTGGCGGCGGGCCTCTTCCAGATGGATCCCGAGCACGTGGAGCTGATGGACGGGAAGCTGGTCGCCAAGGGCGTGGCCGGCGTCGAGATGCCCCTGGCCCAGGTGGCGGGTACCATGCTGGCACGCAGCGACCTTCTGCCTCCCGACGTGGACCCGCGCCCCGAGGCCACCTACGTGTGGACCGCGCCCGGGCGCACCGAGCCCGACGAGGAAGGTCGGGCGAAGAGCTACCTCACCGCCGCCCAGGCCGTCCACGTGGTGATGCTCGAGGTGGACGCCGACACGGGGATGGTGGAGATCCTTCGCTACTGCGCGGTGGACGATTGCGGCACTCGTCTCAACCCCGCCACCGTCGAGGGACAGATCGAGGGCAGCATCGCCCAGGGCGTGGGCGCGGCCCTGCTCGAGGAGTACGTCTACGACGAGGAAGGCCAGATCCTCACCTCGAGCTTCATGGACTACCTGCTGCCGACCATCAACGAGGTGCCGCTCACCGAGAAGGCGTTCATCGAGACGCCCTCGCCCTTCACGCCCCTGGGCGCGAAGGGCTGCGGTGAAGGTGCGATGCACACGACACCGGCTGCCATCCTGTCCGCCATCAACGATGCGCTGGCGCCCCTGGGCGTGCGGGCTACCGAGGTGCCGGCCAGCCCGAACCGCCTGTGGACGTTGATCCGCAGCGCGCAACCCCAGCCCCCGCGGGCGATTGACCCGGTCCAAGAGGAGAACGACGTGGCTAGCAGCGACCATTTCGTATGCCTGTCCGAGTGCCATTTCATGAATCCGGGCACTCTGGCCGAGATCAGCTACTACCCGAACACCCAGCGCTGGTGGGACAGCGTCGACGGCGTGATGCGCGCCTGGTCCGGCCGGGATCTCTCCGGCGAGTGGCCCCATCCGCTCGCCAGCGAGCTGATCAAGTACATGGACGAGGCCGGCGTCGACGTCTGCTTCGCCCTTCGCGAAGGCATGATGGACATCAGCGGCTACACCGTCGCCATGTCCACCAACGCCTTCATGATGCAGCAGATCGAGCCCTACCCGGACCGCATGTATCTGGAAGCCATGGTGGGACCGATCATCCGCCGGGGCGTCGATAATGCCATCTGGGAGCTCGAGTACCTGGTCAAGGAGGGCAACGCCAAGCTCTGCAAGGTGTATCAGCCCGAGGACGAGGGGCCCCTGGACGACAAGCGGCTCTGGCCGTTCTACGAGAAGGCCTGCGAGCTGGACATTGCGCTGACCATGCACACCGGCCAGTCCTACGTCGTGCCGCAGCCGAACTACAAGACCCACCCCAACACGCTCGACCGGGTGCTGCTCGACTTCCCCGAGCTCAAGATCATCGCCTACCACATGGGCTGGCCCCATACCGAGGAGCTGATCGGGCTCGCCGGCAAGCACCAGAACCTGCACCTGAGCATGTCGGGCATCGTGGGCTGGTACGAGCGCGCGCCCTACCGCGGCTACCACGCCATC
>JAFDET010000048.1 GCA_019310195.1 Deltaproteobacteria bacterium | reverse complement strand
GGCCCAGAGCACCGCCACGATGTGTGGCCAGGGAGCACGCAGCCACGCGGCGTTGACGAGCTGAAGCAGCGTGTGGGCGACGGCGCCGGAGATCACGAAGGCCAGGTACCACGGGCGTACGGGCGCGTCGGAATCGGCGCGGTCCGCGGAGGTCATCTGGCGGGTGCGAAGCGGAAACTGGAGCAGCATGTAGCCGACGTAGCCGCCGCTGGTCAGCAGCCAGACCCGCTCGGGGGCGAGCTCCGCCGAGAGCAGGACCAGCGGCGCGAAGCTCCACAAGACGGCGGCAAAGCTGGTTTCGAGCAGCATCGCGAGACGAACCCGGTCCGCCCCCGACCAGGCGCCTTCGGATCGCCGGCCCAGGACCGCAACGATGCCCGAGAAGCCGGCGAGTGCGATCCCTATCTCCGCGGTCGTCGTGAGGATGTCTTCGGGGGCCATCAGCGCCTCCAAACCCGGGAGACCGGATCCACCCTATCACGCGCGGCCAGTGCGCCTCTAGGGAACCTCTGCAGAGGTTCCCTAGCCGCGTCGAGCGCGGAGCGCGAACGCCTCCTCCGGGCTGTACACCAGGTTGCGTCTGCCGATCAGGGCGAACCAGAGCAGGCCGGCGGCGTAGCGACCTTCTGGTAGATCGGATCGACCACGAAGAGCGCCACCAGGGTCACCGCGGCGATCACCAGCGCCATCCAGGCGCCCGCCACGCCCAGCGGGCTGCGGTAGGGGCGCTCGATGTCCGGCAGACGCCGGCGCAGCAGGAGGAACGACAGCATCTGCAGCACGTAGGAGATCACGGCGCCGAAGACGGCCAGGTTGAGGAGCACCGCACCCACCGGGTGCTCCGAGCCCAGCCAGTGAATGGCGAGCGCCGCTCCATAACCGAGAACCGCGCCGGAAACGAGCGCCACGTGCGGCGTCTGCCGGGTGGAGTGCGTGATCGAGAGCCAGCGCGGGAAGTAGCCGGCCCGGGAGAGCGAGTAGATCTGCCGCCCGTAGGCGAAGATGATGGCGTGGAAGCTGGCCACGAGCCCGGCCACCGCCACCAGCGCCAGCAGCCGCGAGCCGATGCCGGTGCCGAAGATCGTGCGCAGCCCCTCGAAGAGCGGCTCGTCGGAGGTTCCCAGCACGGCCGCGCCGGGCGCGATGCCCGTGTTGAGGATCAGCGTCAGGAAGGCGCACACCACCAGGGTCAGCAGCCCGAGCAGGATGCCCCGGGGCATGTCGCGGCGCGGATCGTGGGACTCCTCGGCGGCCAGGGGAAGCTGCTCGATGGCCAGGTAGAACCAGATGGCGAAGGGCAGCGCACGCAGCACTCCCTTCCAGGAGAGAGCGGGGCCGGGGTCGAGGGCAAAGCGCTGCAGATCCAGGTGCGGAAGCGCGCCGATCCAGAAGACGACCAGGATGGCCAACGCCACCAGGGTGACGACCACCGTGACCCGGAAGCTGGTCTCGACACCCCACACGTTGAGCCCGACGAAGACCGTGTAAGCCGCCAGCCACCACAGCGGCGCCCAGGACTCGGGGGTACCGAAGATCGCTCCCAGGTAGCCGCCGATCCCGACCACGATCACCGCGGGCGTGAAGATGTACTCCATGTTTTCGGCCAGCCCGGTGACGTAGCCGCCCCAGGGCCCCATGGCCGAGCGCGCGAAGGAGTAGGCGCCGCCGGTGTGGGGCAGCGCGGGCGACATCTCCGCGATGGAGAAGCACAGGCCGGCGTACATCAGGGTGATGATGCCCGTGGCCACCAGCAGGCCGCTGAAGCCCCCGGCGGCCAGGCCGAAGTTCCAGCCGAAGAAATCGCCGGAGATGACCGCGCCCACGCCCAGCGCCCACAGCGAGCCCACCCCGGCGTGGCGCCGAAGCCGCCGCCGCTCGAAGTAGGCCGCCCCGACCTCGACGTACTCGACACCCACGACGCGCTCGCGATCGCCCTCGGGCACGCGATGTTCATATCCCCGGTACGCCACCTGAGTCAAGGACGACTGCGGCTCAACGAAGCGCCTAGCAGTCTTAGCAGGACGATGCCCTTCGCTCGCCTTCGGCTCACTGCGCGCCCTCGAAGAAGCCACGGGGCAGAGGCGACCTCCATCGGCTCGGGCTTGCGGGCCATAGGCCCTGGAGAAGTTGCGCACGCCTCTGGGGCTACGCACCTATCCCCACCGGGCCTCGTATCCAGCGAGGCTCACGCAGGTCGCCGGGGCGGGGTGGGGGTCCCGCGCGCAGTTCCGCAGCCGGCCGCGGAAGATCCAAACCAGCCCCTGAGCCTCCTCCGGCGAGGACTGTTTGAGCACGGGACCCCCACCGCCCCGCCCCGGCGACCCAAGGGGCCTCTAATCAAGGAACCCCCACACCCGCTTGCGGCTGCGCGGGCCGGTGACTCCGGTCAGCCCACTACGCGGCCGCTCTGCAGGAGAGGCGTTGATTCCTGAATCAAGCAGGCGCGGCGGACGGCGATCGTTCCCTGTGCCAAGGTCCCCGCATGCCGCCGCTCGACCGCCGCACCTTCCTCCGCACCGGGGCCGTCGCAAGCCTGGGGGCCGGCCTGCTACCGCTGCTTGCGGCCGACGCCGGCGCCGCAGCGCCGCGCGTCGAGCGCAGCGTGCGCCTGGGCCGCACCGACCTGAAGGTCTCGGACATCGGCTTCGGGTCCAGCCGGCTCAAGGGCCAGGACGACGCGGTCCGCTACGCCCTCGACCAGGGCATCACCTACTTCGACACCGCGGAGAGCTACACCCGAGGCCACTCGGAGGAGACCCTGGGCCGCGCGCTCCAGGGCGTGCGCGACAAAGTCGTACTGGCGAGCAAGGTGGAGGCCGCCCACGACGCCGACCAGGCCTCCATGATGCGCAGCCTGGAGAAAAGCCTGCGGCGACTGCGCACGGACTGGATCGACGTCTACTTCAACCACGCGGTGAACGATCCCCACCGCTTGTACAACCCCGAGTGGCGCGAGTTCACGCTGCGCGCCACCGAGGCCGGCAAGATCCGCTGGCGGGGGATGTCCGGGCACGGCGGGCGGCTGGTGGAGTGCCTGGACTACGCACTCGACAACGACCTGGTGGACGTGGTCCTGGTCGGCTTCCACTTCGGGCAGGATCCGGCCTTCCACCAGCGCTTCACGCGCAAGCTGGACTTCGTGGCGATCCAGACGGACCTGCCCCGGGTGCTGCGCAAGGCTCGCAAGCAGGACGTAGGCATCGTGGCCATGAAGACCCTGCGCGGCGCAAAGCTCAACGACATGCGCCCCTTCGAGACCGGTGGCGCCAGCTTCGCCCAGGCCGCCTTCCGCTGGGTCTTCTCCAGCGGCCTGGTGGACTCGCTGATCGTCACCATGAACAAGCGCGAGCAGATCGACGAGTACCTCGCGGCCTCCGGCTGGACCGCGCCTCGGGCCGCCGACTTGCCGCTGCTGCTGGCCTACGAGGAGCGCCACGGCGCCACCCAGTGCCGCTACGGCTGCAACGCCTGCACCGACACGTGCTCCGCGGCAGTGCCGATCGCCGAGGTCCTGCGCGCGCGCATGTACGCCGAGGACTACGGCGACCCAGCCTTGGGGCGCGAGACCTACGCCGCGCTGGGCCGTCCGGGCGCCGCCTGCGCCGAGTGCCCGGCGCCCACCTGCGCCTGTCCCTTCGGCCTGCCGGTGGCGACGCTCACGCGTCGCACGGACCGACTCCTCGGCTAGGCGCCCTTCAGGCGCTCGGCGAAGAAGGCCAGCACGCGCTCGAACGCCGCGCGCGTGGGGTGGCCCTCGGCATCCACCAGGTCCTGGGTCACCACCGAGTGGGCGGTGCGCGCGATGCCGTGGGGATTGCCCGACGAGGAATCGATCTCGATCGCCTCGAATCCCGACCCCAGCTCGGCGCGCAGACGCTCGAAGCGCTCGCCGGGAACCAGGGGATCGCCGCTGAAACGCATGCCCAGGACGGGACAGCCGCCGGCGACACGCTTGCGGACCGTGTCCAGGTCGTCCTCGGACAGGTGCAGGGCCCGGCGGTGCGACGGCGAGATGGGAAACGGCAGCGACGGCTGGGACAGCACCGGCGCCATGACCGCCTTGTCCACCATCAGGGCCAGGGCGAAGTTCCCCGTCAGACACATCCCGATGGCCCCGACACCCGGCCCGCCGCACTCCGCGTGGGCGTGACGGCACAGGGCCCGCAGCCACTCCGTGACGGGGCTCGACTCGTTGCGCGCCAGCACGCTGAACTCGCGCGCGATGCAGGCGCGGGCCATCTGCCCCGCCATGTAGGGAGTCGACAGCGGCTTTCCGGGCGTGCCGAACAGGTGGGGCAGGTAGACGCTGAAGCCGGCATCGGCCACGCGTCGGGCGAAGTTCGCCACCGGCGGCGTAATGCCTGGAATCTCGTGCATCACCACCACCCCGGGGCCGCTGCCGCGGCGATACACGGTGCGGGGAGTCTCGTCCCAGCTGAAGGTCTCGGCCTGAAAACCGTCGAGGGGGGTGCTCATCGCCCCATGATACACTCGCGCCGATGCTCGGGTCCTCCCCTCTCCGGATCGGCGCCTTGGGCGCCGCGCGCATTACGCCCATGGCGCTGCTGCGCCCGGCGCGCCACGTGCCGGAGGTCGAGGTCGTGGCGGTCGCGGCCCGCGATTGCGAGCGAGCCCGCAAGTTCGCGCGCAAGCACGGAATCCCCCGCGCCCACGAGAGCTACGACGCCTTGCTGGCAGACCCGGAGATCGACGCGATCTACAACCCGCTCCCCAACTCGCTCCACTGCGAGTGGACGATCCGGGCGCTGCGCGCCGGCAAGCACGTCCTGTGCGAGAAGCCGCTGGCCTCGAACGCCGAGGAAGCGGAGCGCATGGCGGACGCGGCGGACGAGACCGGACGCGTGCTCGTGGAGGCGTTCCACTGGCGCTACCACCCGCTGGCGGCGCGAGCCCGGGAGATCCTGGACAGCGGCGAGATCGGGGCGGTGCAACGGGTGGAGACCGCCATGTGCATCCCGCTGCCGGTGCCCGGCGACATCCGCTACCGGCTCGACCTGGCCGGCGGGGCCGCCATGGACGTGGGCTGCTACGCCGTCAGCATGCTGCGCTTCTTCAGCGGCGAAGAACCCGCCGAGGTGACGTCGGCCCGCGCCAAGCTCTCCTCACCCGGCGTGGATCGCTGGATCCAAGCCGACCTCCGCTTCCCCAGCGGGGCCTCGGGGCGCGTCACGGGGTCGTTGATGTCCGCCACGCTGCTGAAGGTGAGCGCACACATCACCGGAGAACGCGGAGACCTGCGGATCGTGAATCCGGTGGCGCCTCACCTCTTTCACCGCATGACCTTGACCACCGGAGTGCGCCGCCGCCGCGAGCGCGTACGGGGCGACGCCACCTACACGCATCAGCTCCGCGCCTTCGCCGCCCACGTGAGCGGAGGGCCGGCCATGCCCAGCGACGCCCGTGACGGGGTCCGCAACATGCGCGTGATCGACGCCATCTACCGCAGCGCGGGGCTTGCGCCGCGCGGCGAGCCCGCGGCGTCCTAGAGCGCCGTCCGGTCCACCTCGCCCTCCTCGAGCTTGCGCTCCAGGCGCTCGAGCCGCCGCTCCAGGGTGCGCAGCTGCTCGCGCAGGTTGCGAATCAGGGGCGCCTGGCCCGGGCCCCAGAGATCGTCCCGCTCCCAGAAGGGCGGCTGGGGACGACCGCGCGGAACGACGGCGATCTCCACGCGCTGGCCCTTGCGCAGCACCACCAGTTTCAGGGGCTCCCCTTCCGGCGCGCGCAGGGCCTGCCAGACCAGATCGCGCGGCGTATCCAGCGCTTCGCCCCCGGCCTCCACGATCACGTCCCCCACCTGGACGCCCGCCTCCTGGGCCGGGCTGTCGGGCTCCACCCGCGTCACCAGGACCCCGGCCGTCTGCGGGGCCTGGAACCAGGCGCGCAGCTCCGGCGTCATCTCCTGCACCTGGATGCCCAGACGCGGAGGCCCCGGATCCGCACCGGCAACGGAGGCTGCAACGACCAGACCTCCCAGTGCGAGCAAGACGATCCCGGCGAGACGAAGACGGGCAGGCATGGCGGACCCTCCTGCCCGCCTTGGACGGCGCGGACGGGAACCTATTCGACGGCTCGCGTCCCGCGGGGAGAACAGGTCGACGCCGGCCTCAGCCGCCGCGCTGCTGCTCGAAGATGCGGGTGAAGTTGTTCTGACCCGTCCAGCAGGTGACGCCACCGTCCACGACGATGGCGGCGCCGTTGACGTAGGACGCATCGTCCGATGCCAGGAAGGCCACCACCGACGCCACTTCGTCGGCGCGACCCAGCCGGCCCATGGGAATGTTGTCGCGGTACACGTCCATCAGCGCGGGCACGGCGGTGAGCGGCGCCGTCAACGCCGTGTCGATCGGACCGGGGCACACGGCGTTGGTGCGGATGCCCTCGCGCGCGTGGTCCAGGGCCACGGTCCGCGTCAGGTTGAGCACGCCGCCCTTGGCGGCGTTGTACGCGGCCAGCCCGTAGTCGCCGTGAGTCCCGGAGATGGAAGCGGTGTTCACGATGGCGCCTCCGCCCGAGGCGCGCAGGTGGGGCACCGCCGCGCGGCAGCCGTAGTAGACCGAGTCCAGATCCACCGCCAGCACCTCGCGCCACGCGGCCGGATCCATCTCGTCCACCTTGCCGTAGGTGCCGATGCCGGCGTTGTTGAAGACCACATCCAGGCGTCCGAAGTCGTCCACCGCCGCCTGGGTGAAGGCCTCCACCGCCGCCAGATCCCGGACGTCCAGCGCGCGGAAGTGCACCGTGTCGCCGCTCGGGTCGAGCTCGCGCGCCAGGGCGCTGCCACCCTCCTCGTTGAGGTCGCCCAGCAGGAGCCGAGCGCCTTCCGCCGCGAAGCGGCGCGCCGTGGCGGCACCGATGCCGGACGCGGCCCCCGTAATCAGGACCACCTTGCCCTCGAAGCGTTCCGCCACGTTCTCGCCTCCCTTTCAGCCGATTCAGGCCCGTTCTAACGGGCCTGCTTCAGGGCCACGACCGCCGTGCCCAGCACCCGGGTCTCGCCGGCCTCGTTGACGATGGTCAGGTCGATCTCGGCCGTTCCCGCGTCTTCGTCCACGTGGGTGACGACGCCGCGTCCCACGGGGCGCGAGTCCACCAGGAGCGGCGCGCGAAACACGGTGTCGATCTTGCGAAGCGTCGCGCCCGGCGCGAAGCGATGGATTGCCGCGGCCAGGACACCCTGGCTCATGATTCCCGGCACGATGGCGCCAGGCAGCCCATCGGCGCGGGCCTTCTCGTGATCGGTGAAGCGGTGGAAGTTCATTCCCGCGGCCGGTGTGAAGCGGCGCACGGTCTCCATGGAGACGTCCGGCTCGAACTCGAACTCGTCGCCGAACTCCACCATCAGACTTCGTCCCGGGCGACCATGCGCCAGTCCACGGTGGTGAGCAGCTCACCCGCATCGTCCCGGAACTCCATGCGGTGCACGATGAAGGTCATCCCGCCGGAGCGACCGGTCTTGCGGAAGACCTCGGCGATGGAGCTGGTCGCCGTGAGTCGCGCGCCGACGGGGACCGGCGCATGGATGACGACGCACTTGCCTCCGTCGAAAGCGCGCCGGAAGCCTTCCTTGGGGAACGACTCCGGCATGGTCCGGCGGCTCACGAAGCAGGCCGTGAAGGTCGGGGGCGCCTGGTACTCGGGATGGGAGGAGTCGGTGTAGCGCGGGTCGGTCTCGCCGCACGCCTGCGCGAAGGCCAGCGCGTCGTCGGGATCCACTCGGAACTCCGCCGTGTCGAAGTCGACCCCGACGAACCTCTCGCGGAGCGCCTCTACGTCCATCGCGCCACCTCGAACCCGCCTTCCTGCAAAGCCGCCACCAGGTCCGCCTCGTCGCGGACCGGGCGCGGGAACCGGGTGGCGCAACGCCCGATGTGGCTGACGATGTGGGCGTCGCTGCCGCCGACGCCCTGATAGCCGTGCTCTTCGGCAAGCTTGCGGGCCGCCTCGTCCTCGCCCGCCCGGCTACCGCCGCTGGCCACCTCGATGATGCGCACTCCCTCGGCGGGCCCCCGGGTGTCGTAGTGGGCGCACAGGCCCACGTTGGGCCGGCCCGGATGGCAGGGCACGGCCACGGCGCCGCAGCGCCGGGACTCGCTCACGACGGTCTCCAGCGGCAGGTCGATGCGCGTGAAGTCGAAGGCGCGAAGCAGGTCTTCGTTCACGCCGAAGACCAGGACATGACCGTACTCGGTCTCCACCTCGCTTCCCTTCAGGATGCGCAGGCCGAACTCGTCCTCGAGCGCGCCATAGTCCGAGTCCGCATCGAACTGCCGATGCTCGGTCAGCACGAAGCCGTCGAGCGGAAGCTCCTTCTTGCGAATCCACTGGCAGTAGCTCTCGACCCGCGCGCGGCCGTCGTCCGACTTGATGGAGTGATTGTGCAGGTCGAGGATCATGCCGGCCGGAACCTGGGCACGGCGATCTCTCCCTGGACCTCGCCGAAGTCCACGACGACCGGCATGCCCACGCGCACCGCATCCGGCTCGCAGCCGACCACGTTGGTGAGCACGCGCGGCCCCTCTTCCAGCTCTACATAAGCCAGAACGTAGGGAGTGCAGCCGCGGAAGGGCGGTGCGTGGTTCTGGTGGGTCACGGTGAAGGTGTAAACCGTACCGCGCCCGCTGGCCTGCTCGTAGGCCACCTCTCCGGACAGGCACGCCGGGCACACGGCCCGCGGGCGGTGGCGCAATACGCCACAGGCAGCGCAACGCTGGAGCCACAGCTCGCCGCGCGCACATCCCTCCCACCAGAAGCGGGTCTCCCAGTCGAAGGCCGGAGCGGGGTTCTCGATCGGCTTGCCCATCAGTCCCTCGCCAGGATCAGGGTGGCGCCGCTGTGCAGCGTGGAGAGCAGCCCGCCCGTGCCGTGGACGCACGCGGTGCGCGCGTCCTGAACTTGTCGCTCGCCGCACTCCCCGCGAAGCTGCCGCACGGCCTCGATGACCAGGAAGATGCCGCGCATGCCCGGGTGGTTGGAGGACAGGCCGCCGCCGTCGGGGTTGACGGGAAGCGCGCCGCCCAAGCGAATCCGCCCTCCCTGGACAAAGCCGCCGCCCTCACCGGGCTTGCAGAAGCCCAGGTTCTCGAGCGTCGCCAGCACGGTGATCGTGAACGAGTCGTAGATCGTGGCCAGGTCCACGTCGTCCCGGGAGATGCCCGCCATCCCGAATGCCCGCTCGCCGGAGTCGCGTGCGGCGATGGCCAGCAGGTCGGGCTCGCCGGTGCCGGCATGCCATACCGCCTCGCCGCAACCCTGAAGCAGGATTGCCGGCCGGGCCAGGTCGCGCGCCCGCTCGGCGCTGGTCACCACCAGGGCGCCTCCACCGTCGCTGATGATGCAGCAGTCCAGCAGGTGCAGGGGATGCGAGATCATGCGGCTCGCCAGCACGTCGTCCACCGTGATGGGCTTGCGCATCTTGGCGTCCGGGTTCAGTGCCGCGTGGGAGCGCGCGGCCACGGCGATCTCCGCCAGCTGCTCGGACGTGGTGCCGTGCAGGGCCATGTGACGCTGCGCGACCATGGCGTACGCCCCCACGGTGGTCAGCCCGTAGGGCGCAGTGAACCCGGCCGCGGGATCATTTCCCATACGCATGCCCGTGCCGATGGCCATGGCGTTGGAGGACGCGGTGCTCCCGTACAGGATCAGGGCGGTCTCACACAAGCCCGCGTGGATGGCCGCACCGGCGTGCGCCACGTGGGCCACGAACGACGAGCCGCCGATGTTGGTGCCGTCCACGTAGCGGGGATGCAGGTCCAGGTACTCGGCGAGCTGCACGACCCCCATGGGACCCATCCCCATGCCCGCAGCGAAGAGGCCGTCCACGTCGGAGAGCGTCAGCCCGCAGTCGTGAAGCGCGCCGCGGGCGGACTCGCCCATGATCTGCCAGTCCGTCTTGTCCGGCGCCCAGCGCGTCGGATGCTCGTAGGCGCCGGCGATGGCGATGCGACCGGACAGGCTCATGCGGGAAGCTCCTCCAGGAAGCTTCGCACGGCCTCGGCCACCAGGTCCGGCTGCTCGAAGTGCACCATGTGTCCGGCCTCGGGAACCGTCAGCGAGCGGGCGCCGCCGATCCCCCGGCCGAGCGCGAGCCCGCCGTCCTTCATGGGCGGGAACTCGTCTTCGCCCCAGATCACCAGGGTGGGCGCGGCGATCTCGCCGAGCCGCTCGTCGGCCGCCCAGCCGCGTATGGACAGCAGGTCGCCCAGCATCACGCGCGGATCGGTCTTGGCATCTTCCATCCAGCCCCGGTGAACGACCTCGTCCGGTGTGCTGGGCGAATACGCGTCGCGCGGGAAGCTGCGCCGCGCCCGGCCTTCCACCACGTCGCGCAGCGGCTGGAAGACTTCGTCGGGAAGCGGGGGGAACTTCGCCAGGCTGCCGACGATCACGAGACCGCCCACGGCTTGCGGACGCTCCAGCGCCAGCTCGAGCGCGACGGCGCCGCCCATGGAGTGACCCATCACCACCGGGCGCTGCAACCCCAGCGCTTCGATTACACCGGCGGTGTGCGCCGCCATGGCCTCTATGCTCCCCAGGCTTTCCAAACCCGCG
Organism: Deltaproteobacteria bacterium; assembly: GCA_019310195.1. Classification (GTDB taxonomy): domain Bacteria; phylum Myxococcota_A; class UBA9160; order UBA9160; family JAFDET01; genus JAFDET01. Next base: position 3,742 of record JAFDET010000048.1, on the reverse strand, counting down.
CTCCGGGCGTGGGCCGGCAGGGAGACGGCGATCACGCTGTGCGCGTCTCCTAGCCGTTCCAGCAGGGGCATGAAGGAGTGGCCGTTGTTTCCCGAGCCGTGCACGCACAGCAGTGTCCGCCCCAGACGGGTGTCCGGCGGCGTTCCCGGCAGCGTGGTGGGGCCGGTGTGATGGAGGTGCGTCGCAATTCCGTCGACGGTGACGTACTTCTCGGGCACGGCCGGCCAAGGGTACTGGTATGCTCCGAGCATGGCCAGCGAACGACTCCGCGTGGGTTTCCTGGGCGCCGGGCGCATCGCCGATCTCCAGTGTCTCGGCTACCTGGAGCACCCCGACGCGGTGATCAGCGCGGTATGCGACAGCGACGAGGACGTCGCGCGGCGGCGCGCCCAGGAGTGGGGTGCGACGCGCTTCTACACGGATCCCGAGAAGCTCTTCGCCGACCCGGAAGTGGACGCGATCGAGATCCTCACGCCCCACCAGTTTCACGCGCAGCACGCCATCGCGGCCCTCGAGGCGGGCAAGCACGTATCGCTCCAGAAGCCGCCCACGCGGACACTGGCGGAGCTGGACGCGGTGTCCCGTGCGGCCGGTCAGAGTGGGGCCCGCATCCGCGTGTTCGAGAACTTCATGCACTACCCGCCCCACGTGAAGGCGCGAGAGCTGGTGGACGAGGGCGCCATCGGCGACGTGCTCTCGATCCGCATCAAGACGGCCGGAGGCCGGCCCGACGCGGGCTGGAGCGTGGGCCCCGGCTCGCAGGCGTGGAGGATGCGCAGGGAGGACTGCGGCGGTGGCCCGATCACGTTCGACCACGGCTACCACTGCTTCCACATGGGGCGCTGGCTGGTTCCCGCGGAGGTAGAGCGCGTGCAGGCGTTCATCCACTGGACGCAGCTCGGCGAGGATGCTTGGCACGACGGCCCGGCCCTGATCTCGTGGCGCTACGCCGGAGACCTGCCCCGCTTCGGCTCCTGGGAGGTCATCGCGTCCCTCGGCATGAGCGTCCGCAGCGACTACTACGTGAGCGACGACCGCATGGAGATCCACGGCAGCGAGGGCATCCTCTGGGTGAACCGCTGCACCGGCAAGCTGATGGAAGAGCCCTCCGTGGTGCTCTACCGCGAGGGCGAGACCCGCGCCTTCCACGAGCTGGAAACCGACTGGGCGGCGTCGTTCCGGCTGGGCGGACGCGACTTCGTGGACGCCCTGCGCGAGGGCCGGCCCGCGGCCCAGGACCTGGACGAAGCGCGGCGCACGCTGGCCTTCGCCCTGGCGGCCGGGCGCAGCGCCGAGGAGGGGCGCGCGGTGACCCTCGAGGAGATATACTCGGCCACATGACGTCGGCCCTGCGGCACATTCCGTTCCTCGATCCCACCAGCGCTCTCCAGACGGCGTGGACCGTCTGGAAGTGCAAGGTGGGAGGGGGAGCTCCGGGCTACTAGCCGCGTCGTTCCGAAAACCCTCTCCCGCCGCACCGGCCGGAGAGGGTTTCGTGTGTTCAGCACGTCCGGACGCCCGACCCCGCCGGCCCCCGGCACTCGGAGTCCAAAGCCATGGCGTCCCTGTTCACACGCAGCTTCGTCGCCCTGCTGGCCACGCAGGCGTGTTTCGGATTCTCGTTCTCCAGCTTCTTCCTGCTGCCCACGTTCATGACGCGGGAGCTGGCGGCGGGACCGGACGACATCGGCCGGGTGACCGCCTGCTTCTACGTGACGGCGGTCTCGCTGGGGCCGTGGATGGGATCGGTGGTCGACCGGCGCGGGCGGCGGCGCTTCCTGACCGCCGGCGCCCTGCTCATGGCCGTGGTCTCCCTGGGGTTCGTGGCCGTGGACGGCATGGGGCCCCTGATCTACGCGCTGCGCGCGCTGCAAGGCGTGGCCTTCGCCATGGCCTTCGTGGCCGGCTCCGCCCTGGCCGTGGACGAGGCGCCGCCGGAGCGGCTGGCCCTGGCCCTGGGCATCTTCGGCCTCACCATGCTCTCCAACAACGCCATCGCTCCCGTGGCGGTGGAGGAGATCGCCCGACACGCAGGCTGGGCACCCGCGTTCATGTTGGCGTCCGCCGCGGCCCTGGTTTCCGCCGTTCTCTCGCTGCGGATTCGCGAGCGGGTGCGCGCCGAGCCCGAGGCACCGATCCCACGCTTGTTGGACATGATGCGACGCCCCGGAGCGGCCCGCGTCGGCCTGGTGATCGCCCTGGCCGGCGCGGCGTTCGGGACCATGTTCACGTTTCCACAGCCCTTCGCGCTGGAGCTGGGCATGGACCGGGTGCGCAGCTTCTTCGTCGCCTACACGGCCGCGGCCCTGGTGGCGCGCCTGGGCCTGGGGCCGTTCACCGACCGCCTGGGCCGGCGGCCCGTGTCGCTGGTCGCGCTGGCGCTCTACAGCGTCGCCACCGCGGCCGCTGCGCAGCTGGAAAGCCTGGGGCTGGCGGCGGTGGGCGGCGCCTTCGGTCTGGCCCACGGGCTCTTCTATCCCACCTTCAACGCGCTCGCGGTGCAGGACACGGGAGAGCGCGAGCGGGGCAAGGCCATGGCGCTCTTCAACGGCGCCTTCAACGTGGGTTACGCCAGCGGCGTCTTCGGGCTGGGCCTGCTGGCCGAGTCCGTGGGCTATCCGCCGGTGTTCCGCGTGGGAGCGGCGTGCGCGGCGGGCGCCTTCGCGGTGCTCTGGCTCAGTAGTCCCCGTCGGCGAAGTGCTCGAGCTGCCCCGGCTTCAGCAGCGTGATGCTGCCCCGGGTGCTGCGTACGAGTCCGGCCTCCTCCCACGCGCGCATCTGCTTGTTCACGCTCTCGCGGCTGGTTCCGACCATGGTGCCGAGCTCCGACTGCGAGAGACGCATGTCGATGCGCACGCCGTCCTGCGCGGGGCGCCCGTACTGCTCCGCCAGCGACAGCAGCTTCTTGGCCAGGCGCGCGGGCAGGCCCAGGAACAGGGTGTCCTCCATCTGCTCGCTCACGCGGCGCAGACGCTTGGCCAGCACCTCCAACAACTGGATCGCCACGTCCGGATTCGAACGCAGCAGCGGGAGGAAGTCCCGGCGATCCAGGCTCAGCAGCTCACACTCGTCCACGGCCGTGACCGTGGCAGAGCGCTCACCGCCGCCGAACAGCGTAACCTCGCCGATCACCTCGCCCGGGTTCATGATCGTGAACTGGGCGTCGGAGCCGTCCATGGAGGTGGTCACCACGCGGCAGCGACCGCTCACGATGATGTAGAGCTGCGTGCCTTCGTCGCCCTTGTGGAAGAGCTCTTCCTTGGGCTGGAGCGTCGTGGTGTGGGTCGCCTGGGCGAGCTGATCCAGATCCCGCTGTTCGAGACCGGAGAACGCGGGGACCCGCGCAAGGGATTCCCGCCGCACACGCGCTTCCGGGGTCGGCACGACCCCCCGATTCTACATCAGTCGCCCAGCACCACGGGGCAGCGTTCCAGGGACCGCACCAGGAGGGCGGGCCGGTGTCGCGGTGGGTCCGCGGCCGGCCGCAGCCGCGGGAAGCGCCGCACCAGCGCCGGCAGGGCCACCTGGGCCAGCATGCGTGCCACGCGGCCGCTCAGGATGGACCGCGGCCCCGCGCTGAAGGCCAGGTGCGGCGGGCCCCTGCGGGTGGTCTCGAAGTTGTCGGGCTCTTCGAAGAGCTCCGGGTCGCGGTTGGCCGAGCCCAGCAGGATGTAGACACTCTGGCCCCGCTCGATGGCAAAGCCCCGGAGGCTCGTATCCCGCACCGCCACCCGCACGGCCA
>JAFDET010000271.1 GCA_019310195.1 Deltaproteobacteria bacterium | reverse complement strand
GCTCGAGAAGCTGATCCAGTCGGGCGGACAGGATCTGGGAGTGTGAACGCCGCGGGGCGACAGGGGGTTCCACCGCTCGGCCGCGGCTGCGCTGGCGAAGCCGAGGGCCCGCCGCGGTGAGTAGTGCCTGGTGGCACGAAAGGCGCGGCGGGCCTGACCTTGCGGGACGAGCAGGCTGCTAGTGTCCCGCGATGGCCACCCGCAAGAGCCGGAGCCTCTTCGCCCGGGCGCGCCGCTCGATCCCGGGCGGCGTCAACAGCCCGGTGCGCGCCTTCGGCTCGGTGGGCGGGACCCCGCGTTTCCTGGAGCGCGGCAAGGGCTGCCGGGTCTGGGACGCCGACGGCAACGAGTACGTGGACTACGTCGGCTCCTGGGGGCCGCTGATCCTGGGCCACGCCGACCCGGGCATCCTGCGCGCCGTGCGCGCGGCCATGGCCCGCGGCACCAGCTTCGGGGCGCCCACCGAAGGCGAGATCGAGCTGGCCGAGGCGATCCGCCAGGCGGTGCCGTCCATCGAGCGGGTGCGCATGGTCTCGTCGGGCACGGAGGCCACCATGAGCGCCATCCGCCTGGCCCGCGGCGCCACCGGCCGCGAGCGCATCCTCAAGTTCTCCGGCTGCTACCACGGCCACGCCGACGCCCTGCTGGTGGGGGCCGGAAGCGGCGTAGCCACCCTGGGGATCCCCGGCTCGCCCGGCGTGCCGGCCGCGTTTACCCAGCTCACGATCCAAGCTCCGTTCAACGACCTGGATGCCGTGGCCGACGCCTTCCGCCGCTGGGGGGACGACATCGCCTGCGTCATCGTCGAGCCCGTCGCCGGCAACATGGGCTGCGTCCCGCCGACGCCCGGCTTTCTGGAGGGCCTGCGCGACCTATGCACCCGGAGCGGCGCGCTGCTGATCTTCGACGAGGTGATGAGCGGCTTCCGCGTCGCCCGGGGCGGCGCCCAGGAGCGCTACGGCGTGAAGCCGGACCTGACCTGCCTGGGCAAGGTGGTGGGCGGCGGGCTGCCGGCGGCGGCCTTTGGCGGGCGTGCGGACCTGATGGACCAGATGGCACCCGACGGCCCGGTCTACCAGGCCGGGACCTTGTCGGGGAACCCGCTGGCGGTGGCGGCGGGCCTGGAGACGCTACGGCGGCTGGAGCGGCCCGGGACCTACGAGCGGCTCGAGAAGACCAGCCGGACCCTGGCCCTGGGCCTGGCCGAGCGGGCGCTCGACGCCGGCGTGGAGCTCAGCACGGTCTGGGCGGGCGGGATGTTCGGCTTCTTCTTCCACCCGGGTCCGGTGCGCTGCTTCGAGGACGCCCAGAAGGCCCGGGCGGAGCGATTCCGACGCTTCTTCGCGGCCATGCTGGAGCGCGGCATCTACCTGCCGCCCTCGCCCTTCGAGGCTTGCTTCGCGTCGTTGGCGCATCGCCGGGCGGATCTGGAGCGGACTCTCGACGCCGCGGCGTTTGCGTTGAAAAGGGCGGCTCGCGTGGATTGAGGGCCTCCGGACCCTCTGCTAGCTTGCGCGGCGTTTTCCGGGCCCTGGCGGGTGCAACCCGCCGCGGTTGCGGGGAAATCAGCTCAGTCCAGGTCCAGCCGACGCAGCGGAGGCCGCCATGAGCGAGCGTCCGAGTGGTAGCGGCCCCGGGGGCAAGAAGCTCGGGGGCGTGTACCAGGGTTCGGTCGAAGCGGTGGTGTCGCTGCTGCTGGCGATGGGGATCGGGTTCTGGGCGGATGAGAGGTACGAAACGGCGCCCTGGCTTCTGCTGCTGGGGGTTGTGATCGGCTTCGGGGCGTTCGTGCTGCGGATCTGGCGGCTGCGAGCGCTGGTCGAGGCACAGTCGGCGGACGCCGGCGGACAGACGAAGCGATGAAGTTCGATCCCATCGAGAGGCTGAACCTGGCAATCGCCGCTGGCGGCGTGTCGGCTTCGCTGGTGCTGGCTTCGCCGGCCTTTGCGTCGAGCCTGGCCCTGGGCGCGGCCTTCGGGGCGCTGAACTTCCGGGCGCTGCGCTCCGCCTCGGACAAGCTCTTCTCGGGTGAGCTGGCGGGCAGCGGGCCCTGGGTGGCGCTGTTCAGCCTGCGCTTCGTGATGCTGGCCGGAGCCATCGGCTTCGCGCTGCACGTCGGTGCAAACCCGGTGGCTCTGGTGACCGGACTCTCGGCGATCGTTCCGGCGGCGGTGCTGGGCGCGTGGTTGATGCGGCCGGCTGTGGACCCCAACGCGCCGGTCTTGGATGCCGACGATCCGGACTGGGAGCGCTGGAACGCCTGGCTCGCCCGCGAAGTCGAGCTTCGGGAAGAGGATGAGGCGTGAGCATCTACGACCCCCTGGCAAGTCTGGGCATTCCCTGGGTCCTCCAGGCGTCGCTGCTGGCCGCGGGCCTGGTGCTGCTGGGCGGCGTGGTGATCCGCCGCCAGCTGGCGGCGGCCGACGGCGGCATCCTTCCCGACCGCGGGCTCACCCTGCGCAACGCGGGCGAGATGATCGCCGAGATGCTGGCCGGGCTGGGCAAGCAGACCATCGGCGACGAGTACCGCCGCTACATGCCGCTCGTCGGCACCATGTTCATCTTCATCCTGCTGTCGAACCTGCTGGGCCTGGTGCCCGCGGTCGGCGGCGGTACCGTGGACCCGAACGTCACCTGGGCCTGGGCGATCATCTCCTACGTCGTCTACAACGTGGTGGGCATCCGTCGGCACGGTCTGAAGTACATCTACCAGTTCATGGGCCCCGCCCTCTGGAACCCGACCATCGGCGGCAAGACCTGGCACATCCGCTTGCTGACCCCGGTGTTCCTGCCGCTGGAGCTCTTCCTCCACGCCGCGCGCATGCTCACCCTGGCCGTTCGACTGCTGGCCAACATGAACGCCGACCACCTGGTAGTGGCGGTCTTCCTGGGGATGGTGCCCATCGGCGTCCCCGCAATCTTCATGGGCCTGGGACTGCTGATCGCGTTCCTCCAGGCCTTCGTGTTCTCGTTGCTGACGATGATCTACATCGGAATGGCTCTCGAAGAGGCGCACTAGACTGCGCCTCCGCGTCTTGTCATGAAGGAGAGAAAAGTGCGGAAACTCGGAACGTTCCTCTTCTGGGCCCTGGCCCTGTGCCTGTTGCCGGACGTGGCGCTCGCCGCGGACGCGGCGGCCGACGTCGGCTCGTCGCTGTGGGGCTTCGGCCTTGGCGCCGGCCTCGCAGTGGGTCTGGCGGGCCTGGGCTGCGGAATCGGCCAGGGGCTGACGGCCGGAAACACCACCGCGGGCATCGCTCGCAACCCCGGTGCGGCCGGCTCGATGTTCGTGAACTACATCCTCGGGATGGTGCTCATCGAGTCCATCGCGATCTACGGTCTCGTGATCGCGTTCCAGCTCGTGGGCAAGATCCCCGGCTGAGCGACGCCTGCTCTCCGCCGCCGGTGATCCACCGGCGGCGGAGAGAAGACGCCGGGCGGCAGCTCGACGCGGGCCTCACCCCATTGTTTAAACCCACGCCGAAACCCCCTGCTTCCACCCGGCGCCTCCTTGCCCGAATGTCCCCCGGTCCCGTTGAGGGGAATCTCCAGGCAGCGCCTTGCGGCGCCACTCCTTTCCAGGAGCAAGCGGCGTGCCGTCTTCTCCGGCGCCGTGCACGGCGTGTGGAATCGGGCACTTGCGCCCGAGCGCCGCGCCAACTTGCGCGCCGACGTGAAGTGTCGGCGCCGGTGCGGCCGTGAAGCGCGGTTCCTTCCTGGTCCTCGAGGGCATCGACGGCTCGGGGAAGAGCACCCAGCTCCAGCGCCTGGCGGCGGCGCTCGAGGCTGCGGGCCACGCGGTGCTGGCCACCCGCGAGCCCAGCGACGGCGCCATCGGGAGGCGCATCCGCGAGATGGCGCGCAGCGGCGAGACCCTCCCTCCGGAGCAGGAGCTGGAGTGGTTCATGGAGGATCGCGCCGAGCACGTGCGCGAGGTCATCCAGCCGGCGCTGGCCGCCGGACGCACGGTGCTCTGCGACCGTTACTACCTCTCCACGGTGGCGTACCAAGGCGCACGCGGGCTGGACTGGCAGGCGATCCTGGCCGAGAGCGAGGCTCGCTTTCCCCGACCCGACCTGGCCCTGATCCTGGAGATCGACGCGGCGTCGGGCCTGGCGCGCACGCGCCTGCGCGGCGGCGCCGCGGACCCGGCCTTCGAGAACCTGGAGTTCCTCGAGCGCGTGGCGGCCATCTTCGCCGCCATCGATCGCCCCTGGATCGCGCGCATCGACGGCTCCCGCGACCCCGACAGCGTCGCCAGCGCCATCAACGCAGCGGTCGAATCACGCGACGCCCGGAACTGAGGGGACAGGAACTGAGGGGACAGTCCCGCTGGTTCCGCGGC
>JAFDET010000047.1 GCA_019310195.1 Deltaproteobacteria bacterium | reverse complement strand
AGGTCGCGCAGCTCGCCCGCCGCCAGCATTCCGCCGGCGCCCAGGCGGCGCAGCACCGGGGCCAGGTCCGCGACGCCGCCCAGGGGCGGGGCGTCGCCCTCGTCCAGCACCGCCCTGGCCTCGCCGGTCTCGGCCAGGCGCTCGAGGGCTGCGGCGTCGGAGGCCTCGAAGATGTCGCCCCCGGCCAGGCGAGCCCGCGCGGCGGGCGTGGCCGCGTGGTCGGCGAGCCGCGCCGCCAGCTCGGGCCAGTCCAGCTGCTCGAGAGTGCGCCGGGAGACGGCGAAGGGCATGGCGCGCAAGTCTAGCCGCCCGCGTGCCGAAAGAGGCAGGGATGGATGACGTCTTGACGGAAGCGGTGCTCGAGAGCTCGCTGGACCTGGACCGGCGCAGCATCGGCGAGATCCTGGAGGCCATCCACGACCAGGACCGCATCGCCCTCGCGGCGGTGGGCGCCGTCCTGCCCGAGGTGGAGCGCGCTGTGGAGATCCTGGTGCTGGCGCTCTCCGGAGGCGGGCGCTGGTTCAACGTGGGCGCCGGCACCAGCGGTCGCATCGGTGTGCTCGACGCGGCCGAGATCCCCCCCACCTTCGGCTACCCCCCGGACCGCGTGCAGGGGATCCTGGCGGGAGGACCGGACGCGCTGATCACCGCGGTCGAAGGGGCCGAGGACCGCGCCGAGGACGCGCGCCGTGCCCTGCGCCAGCGGGATCTTCTACCCGGCGACGCGGTGGTGGCGATCTCGGCCAGCGGACGCACGCCCTTTGCGCTGGCGGCGCTGGAAGAGGCTCAGCAGGCCGGCGCACGTCGCATCGCCATTACCTGCGACCCGGAAGCGCCGTTGGTCCTGCGCGCCGAGGTCGCCATCGCGCCGGTCGTCGGACCCGAGGTGATCGCCGGCTCTACCCGGCTGAAGGGCGGGCTGGCGGAGAAGGCCGTCCTCCACCTGCTCTCCACGGCCGTGATGGTGAAGCTGGGCCGGGTCGAGGGAAACCGCATGACCCACATGCGTCCGGTGTCCAGCAAGCTGCGCAGGCGCGCCGTGGGGCTGGTGGTGGCGCTGGCTCGCGTCGACGAGGACGAGGCCCGCCGCCTGCTGCACGACCACGGTGGCTGCGTGTCCGACGCCGTGGCCGAAGCTCGGCGCGCGGGTTGAGCGGCTCCGGCGCCTAGGGGCGGACCGGCGCCGGCCGGTCGCCGGGCGCGGGACACGCCCCGAGCCGGTAGTCGACGACCTTCGAACTCATGCAGGCCTTGCACGGACTGCTGTAGGTGCGGCGGGTTCCGTTCTTGTAGCGGGCGCATACGGGGCGGCTCTCGCGGGTGCAGAACTCGGGGCGGGGGTTGGGGCAGATGGCGGTGCCGGGCCACTCGCGGCTCTGGGAGCCGCCGAAGAGCGGTCCGGAAGCCGGGTCATCGGCGCAGGCCAGCGCTGCGGCCGCTCCGAAGGCCACGGCGACGAGAAGTGGGCGGATCATCATGCGGCCACGATAGGATCTGGGCCGTGGTGTCGCACGCCCCGCCTCACGTGGGCACGCCGTTCCGGACGAACCCGTTCCTTCGGCGGCTGGCGTTGGGCTATGGGGTGGTCTGGCTGTGGGCCGCGATCGCGCCCTGGGATCGCCAGACCTGGCTGCTGGAGAACCTGTTGGTCCTTGCCGCCGTGGCGCTGCTGGCCGCGACCCACCGGCGCCTCGTGTTCTCCAATCTGTCGTATCTCCTGATCGCGGTGTTCCTGTCCGTGCACGTGGTGGGCTCGCACTTCACCTACTCGGCAGTTCCCCTGGGCACCTGGGTGCAGGAGGCGCTCGGTCTGGAGCGCAACCACTATGACCGGGTCGTGCACCTGTCCTTTGGGCTGCTTCTCGCCTACCCGTTTCGCGAGATCGTGCTTCGCGTGGTGCACGTGCATCGGATCTGGAGCTACATCATCCCGGTCTTGTCCATCCTGGCCCTGAGCTCGGCCTACGAGATCCTGGAGTCCTGGGCGGCGCGGACGGTGAATCCCGAGGTGGGCATCGCCTTCGTCGGCGCCCAGGGCGACGTCTGGGATGGCCAGAAGGACATGACCCTGGCGCTGGGCGGCGCGCTCTTCGCCATGCTGCTCTGTGCCGGGCTGCGCCGGCTCAGCGGACGCGAGCCCTATCTGGAATGGTTCGCCGTCGCGCCGCAGGAACGTTGACGTGGGCCCGGCTCCGCAGGCAGACGCCGCCTCCGATCCGCACGTGGTCGCCCTGACGCGCCTGTTCCGCAGCCATCCCGCCTGGTGTGCGGCCGCCGCCCACATTGCCGAGGGGTCGACGAGCGGTGTCTGGTTCCTGCACCGCCCCGGCGAGCCCTGGCACCTGGTGCGCGAGCGCGACGAGACCTGGTTGCGGCCGGGGCCCGCGGCGCATCCCGACTTCGTGTTCCGCTTCAGCCCCGCCTCCATTCGCCAGCTGGAGCAGGCCGGCGACCGGGTGGGCGACTTTGCCGTGCGCCTCTTCGAGCTGATGCTGGAAGCGGAGCCGGAGCGGCAGGTCGGATTTCGCATCGTCGCGGGCATGACGCGGCTGCTGCGTCGCGGCTACGTGGGGCTGCTCCTGAGCAGCGGGCCCCGGGTGGCGGCGTTGGCGGCTCGCAACGGCGTGACCGGCCTGGCCTCGCTGCGCCGACTGGTGAATTCCTTGCGCCGCAGCGAACCCTATGACTGGGAGGTCGCGGCCTAGCCCGGCTGGGCCCGACTCAGCGCAGGTCGCGAAGAAGCTCCGCCGGATCCAAGTGCAGCACCCGCGGCGTCACCGGCGCCAGGGCGGCCAGCGCCACCAGCACCACCCAGGCGCCGGCCACCAGCAGGTTGGCCGGGCGCAGCACCGGGTACACCACTCCGGTTCCCTCCAGGCGCGGCGATCCCTTCACCCGGGCCAGCAGGTGCGCGGGGCCCCGGTAGTGCAGGTGGACCACCAGGCGTCGCTCGCTCCCGCCGCGGCGCACGAGGAGGGAGCCGATCACGAAGCGCCCCCGAGCGAACAGCCCGCGAGTCTGCTCCAGGAGGGGCTCGGCCCCGGCCTGGGATCCCACGCCCGCGAGAGCCGCCAGCCACAGCGCCGCCAGCGCTACGCGCTTCATGCCGGGCAGGGTACCCCGTATGGCATGCGCGCCTCGCTCGTTGCGTCTCGAAGGCCGGGCCGATCCACGCAGTCCGGGGTCGGGGTCTAGCCCAATCGGGAGTCCCCCCGGCTGCCGGGGGAGCAGTCACCTCCCTTCCCCTGTTCCGTGCGCCGCTTCGGGGTCGTGGGGGCGGCCTCCGTGACGATGCTGCGGGGCAAGGCCCGCCAGCAAGACCTCGAAGCCGGCGGCGAAGGGGTCCCCGCCCGTCAACGCCTTGAACTCGTCAGCGAGCTTCCCCAGATCAGCGAGGTCTGTCGCGGCGTCCCGATGCGTCAGGGCGCCTGCCGCCGCCTCCTCGCGCTGCGCGGCCAGCGTGGTGGCCCGCAGGCTGGCGGCGCCGACGGTGTAGCTGATCAGCACCTGAAAGCCGCGCACGGCCTCGGCTCGCCCGAGCCCGGCCTCCCGCAACGTGCCCAGGACTTCGTCCAGCACGCTCAGGGCGCTGGGGCCGGCCCGCAGCGAGTCAGTCAGCAGGGGAATCACGCCCGGCTGCTCGACGAGAGCGCGGTGCATGGCTGCGAAGCTGGCGCGTAGCCAGTCCTTCCAGCGGGAGCGCGGCACCCCGTGGTCGGTGACTGCCGCCTCACCCACCACACGGTCGATCACGCCGATCAGGATCTCCTGCTTGTTGTGGAAGTGGTGATAGATGGCCATGGGTGTGACCCCCAGGGCCGCAGCCAGCTTGCGGATCGAGAGCGTCTCCACGCCCTCGCGTTGGGAGATGACCAGGGCGGCCTCCAGGATCGCATCCTGGGAGAGGGCCTGGCGGCGGCTCGCCCCCGCGGCTGCGCCGCGCTGCCCCGAGGTCGCAGGTCGTCTGGCCATTGACATCCCTCCGGGCCGGATTCTACACTGTATAGTTGGAATTGTACAGTGTATAGGAAGCGGCCGTGGAACCTCTGACGCGACGCGACTTCATGCGCGGGGCCGGGGCCTTGGGCCTCACGCTCTCGCTGGGGCGGCTGCAGCTCGGCTGTGGGGAAGGGGCGCCCGACCCGGCCGCGACTGCGCCCGGCCGCCTCGCCGAAGTTCCGCGCTACGGCAACTGGACTGATCTCTACCGCCAGCGCTTTACCTGGGACTCCGTCCATAAGAGCACCCACCAAGTCAACTGCTGGTACCAGCGCGGCTGCAACTGGAACGTCTACGTCAAGGAGGGAGTGGTCTTCCGCGAGGAGCAGGTCGCCAGCTACGAGCAGACCAATCCGCAGGTTCCCGACTTCAATCCCCGCGGCTGCCAGAAGGGGGCCTGCTTCAGCGAGCGCATGTACGACGCGTCCCGCCTCCAGCACCCGCTCAAGCGCGTCGGCGCCCGCGGCTCCGGGAAGTGGAAGCGCATCTCCTGGGAGGAAGGCCTGCGGGAGGTCGCCGACCGGACGATCGATGCCCTGGTCGAGGACGGGCCCGCCTCCGTAATCTGGGACCCGGGCACCGGCGCCACCAACGGCGGCGCAGCGGTGGGTACGCACCGCGCCGGGCACGTGCTCGACACCCCGGTCCTCAACGTGAACTGCGAGGTGGGCGACCACCATCCCGGGGCCATGGTCACCCTGGGCAAGATCTCCTTCGCCAGCTCGGGCGACGACCTCTTCTACTCGGACCTGATCCTGATCTGGAGCGGCAACCCGACCTATACCCAGATCCCCAATGTCCACTTCATCAACGAGGCTCGCTATCACGGCGCCACGGTGGTCTGCATCACGCCCGACTACAGCGCCTCGGCGATCCATGCCGATCTGTGGCTCCCGGTCGAGGTGGGAAGCGATGCGGCGCTGGGCCTGGCCATGGCCCAGGTGATCGTGGACGAAGAGCTCTACGACGCCGACTTCCTCCGGGAGCAGAGCGACATGCCCCTGCTGGTGCGGAGCGACAACCAGCGCTTCCTGCGCCAGGCCGACCTCGAACGGGGCGGCGCCGAGGACGTCTTCTACTTCCACGACGCCGCATCGGGCGAGCTTCGCAAGGCCGACAAGCGCAGCCTGGCTCTCGACGGCAGCGAGCCCGCGCTCGAAGGGAGCCACCGTGTGCCGACCCTCGACGGCGAGGTGGAGGTGCGGCCCGTCTTCGAGCGGCTTCGCGAGCAGCTCGCCGGCCACACGCCCGAGGCCACCCAGGCCGTCACCGGGACTCCGGCGAAGCAGGTGCGGGCCCTCGCCCGGCGCATGGCGCGCGCGCGCGCCGCCACCCTCATCACCCAGTCGAACTTCGGAAAGTTCTATCACGGCGTGGGGATGGAGCGGGCCCAGATACTGGTCTTCACACTCTGCGGCCAGTTCGGCAAGAAGGGCAGCGGCGTCAATGGCTTTCCCGCGATGACCCTGGCGGGCCCTTCTGCGGCGGTCATCTCCTCGGGCTCGCTCTCGCCCCAGGCCGGCGCCCTGCTCGTCGCCGCCCGCATGGGGCCGGAGTTCGTCCAGGGAAAGCTGCGCGGCGACACCGACGAGATGTTCCTCTACGAGACCGTCCGGGAGGAGTACCGACGCGGCGCCCTCCTCTCCGGCGCCCTCTTTCAGATGGACCACGGGGGGCTCGAGGATCTCTATGGCGGAGCCAACCGCTGGGATCCGCATCTCCAGCGCCCCTTCTCCGCCTATCTCGAGGAGGCGCTGGAGCAGGGCTGGCAGCTGCGGCCCGCCGCAGTCCAGCCACGCATCTTCTTCGAGGTGGGGGGCAATGTCCTGCGCCGCACGCGGGGCTACGACCGTCTGTACACCAGCCTGCTCGAGAAGCTCGACCTGCTCGTCACCCACGACTGGCGCATGAGCCATACGGCGCTGCACAGCGACTACGTCTTCCCCGCGGCCTCGTGGTACGAGAAGAACGACATCACCTGGGCGACGCCCATCGCCCCCTTCGCCCACCCCACGACCCGTGCCGTGGAACCGATCGCCGAGTCCAAGAGCGACTGGGCCTTCCACTGCGTTCTCCTCGAGGCGATCCAGGCGCGCGCCCGCGAACGCGGGGTCGCCAGCTTCAGCGACCGATCGGGCGAAACCCGGCGCCTGGACGATGTCTACGAGAAGTACACCTTCGGCCGTCGCTACGAGGAGGACGGGGAAGAGGAGCTTCTCAGGGAGCTCCTCTCGATGACGACGAATCTGGGCGGCGTCGGCTGGGACGAGCTCAAGGAGAAGGGCTTCGCGCGCTACACGGGTCTCGGCATGGACTTCGTGAACATCGGAAACGCCACCGACATCGAGCCCGGCGAGACGATCACGGCGAACACCTGGCACACGGACAAGAAGATCCCCTGGCCGACCCTCACCCGGCGCATGCAGTTCTACATCGATCACCCCTTCTACCTCGAGCTCGGGGAAGCGCTGCCCGTCCACAAGGATCCGCCCGCCGTGGGGGGAGACCTGCCACTGCACATGACGGGGCAGCACGCGCGCTGGTCCATCCACGCCTCCTGGCGCGATACCGAGAGCCTGCTGCGGCTGCAGCGGGGGGAGCCCCTGGTCGTGATGAGCCGGGCGGACGCCCGGGCGCGGCGCCTCGTCGACGGCGATCGGGCCCGGGTCTGGAACGAGCTCGGCGACTTCCAGGCGCAGGTCAAGGTCTCCGACGCGCTGCGCCCCGGCCAGCTGACCGTGAACCACGGCTGGGAGCCCTATCAGTTCAGGGGCCGGAGCTCGCACCAGGCCCTGATCGGGAGCCCCATCAACCCGATCACCCTGGCGGGTGGCTATTACCACCTGCGGCCGACCCCGCTCTTCGGAGAGCCCGGGACCAACGACCGCGACACCCGGGTGGAGGTGGAGCCCATCAGCCGCTCCCGAGTGTGAAAGTTCTGTAAGAGCTGGGCGGGCCGGTTTCGGCATCGGCGGCGCTTCCTACCTTTGCCGCGATGAAGGGCCACGACACGCTGCCGGGCTACAGCCTCGGCGAGGAGATCGCCCACGCCACGACCCACGGCCTGGGACTGCTGTTCAGCATCGCGGGGTTCGCCACCCTGGTGGCCGCAGCAGCATTGCGCGGCGATGCCTGGCACGTGACGGGGGCGGCGATCTTTGGTGCCACGTTGGTCCTGCTCTTCACGGCATCGACGCTCTACCACGCCATCACCCATCGTGGGGCCAAGCGGGTGTTCCAGCGCCTGGACCACGCCGCCATCTTCCTGCTCATCGCGGGGACCTATACGCCGTTCACTCTGGTGAATCTGCGCGGCGCGTGGGGCTGGACGCTCCTGGGCCTGGTCTGGAGTCTGGCCATCCTCGGTATCGTGCTCCAGACCGCCGCCCCCCAGCGGACGCGGCGCCTGTCGCTGGCCCTCTACCTGGCCATGGGCTGGATGGTGGTGATCGCCGCCGAGCCGCTCGTGAAGTCGGTTCACCCCGACGGTCTGGCGCTCCTCGTGCTGGGGGGCCTGATCTACACCCTGGGCGTGGTCTTCTACGCCTGGCAGCGGCTTCCCTACAACCACGCCATCTGGCACGTCTTCGTGCTGGCCGGAAGCGCTTGCCACTTCTCCTGCGTTCTGGGCT
The DNA here is from genome assembly GCA_019310195.1 of Deltaproteobacteria bacterium. Classification (GTDB taxonomy): domain Bacteria; phylum Myxococcota_A; class UBA9160; order UBA9160; family JAFDET01; genus JAFDET01. The sequence continues at coordinate 6,097 of JAFDET010000047.1, read as the reverse complement.
ACGTGATTCCCGACGCCCTCTAGGCCGAAATCGGCGCTGGGACGGGCCCTTATGACGCAGGTCATACTCGGGCCCGCCGCTACCTGATTCAGTCTAAGATTGACGCGAGCCGCGTCGGGAGGAACTGGAATGCCCCTAGAGGATATCGAGGTCGGCCTCTCCGACGAGGAACAGGCCGTCCGTGACGTCGCCCACAAGTTCGCCGCGGAGGTGATGCGACCGGCCGGAGCCGAGCTGGACCGCTTGGCGGATCCCGCACAGGTGGTCGCCAAGGATTCAGTGCTGTGGAAGGTGTTCGACCAGTACCGGGCGCTGCAGTTCGACGCGATCGAAGACGGCGACGGCGACGGCGATCCGATCCAGCGCACCCGGGTGCGCTACCTCGTCAGCGAGGAGCTCGGCTGGGGCGACTCGGGCCTGGCCATCAGCCTGGCCGTGGCGGGCTTCCCGGCCATGTTCGCACGCATCTCGGCGCGGCCGGAGCTGATCGAGCGCTTCGCCTCGCCCACCGAGCCGCAGATCGGCTGCTGGGCGATCACCGAGCCCGATCACGGCAGCGACTCCCTCGCCTTCGACCAGCCCCACTTCGACGACCCGGCGGTCCGCCCCAACTGCGTGGCGCGCAAGGACGGCGACGAGTGGGTCATCAAGGGCCAGAAGGCGGCCTGGGTGTCCAACGGCACCATCGCGACCACTGCCGCGCTCTTCTGCACCATCGATCCCGCCGAGGGGTTCAAGGGGGGCGGGGTCGCTCTGGTCCCGCTCGACCTGGACGGCGTCTCCCGGGGAGCGCCCCTGGACAAGCTGGGCCAGCGGGCGCTGAACCAGGGCGAGATCTTCTTCGACGACGTGCGGATCCCGGCCGAGTACATGGTGATCGGCAAGGAGGCCTACGGCGCCGTGGTCGAGATGGTCCTGGCGCTGGCGAATGCGGGCATGGGGACGATGTTCGTGGGCGTGGCCCGGGCCGCCCTGGAGAACGCCTTGGCCTACGCGAAGGAGAGGGTCCAGGGCGGTGTGCCGATCTTCCAGCACCAGAACGTGAAGTCGAAGCTGTTCAAGATGTTCGCGCAGGTCGAGGCCGCGCGGTCCCTGGCTCGCCGGGTCTCGCTCTACAACTCGACCCATCCTCCGCTGGTCCAGTACTCGATCGCCTCCAAGACGTTCTGCACCCAGACCGCCTTCGACGTCGCCAGCGCGGCGCTGCAGATCTACGGGGGCAACGGACTGAGCCGGGAGTATCCGGCCGAGAAGCTGCTGCGCGACGCGCGGGCCTCGATGATCGAAGACGGCTGTAACGACCTGCTCGGACTGGTCGGCGCCGAGAAGCTCTGAACCCCGAGCGGAGGAACCATGGAACTCAGGCAGGTCATCGGCAACAGGCGCTCCATACGCTTCTTGCTCCCCCACCGGCCCGTCGAGCCGGAGAAGATCCAGCGCATGCTGGAGGCGGCGCGCATCGCCTCCCACTGGGGCAACGTGCAGAGCCTGCGCGCGGTCGTGGTGTTCAAGGACACGGCGCCCAAGGAGGTGGTGGAAGCGCTCCTGGCGCCCATCGCCGGCTACCAGATCCGCTACGCGCCGGTGGTCATCGTCTGGTACCTGGAGACCGCCGCCGTAGACGAGCAGTCGGACCGGCTGCGCGAGCTTCTGGGAGCCGGTGCGCTCGGTGTGGGAGAGGGCAAGGAGCAGGAGCTCGAGGAGAAGATCATTCCGATCTTCGAAGCCATGCGCGACGTCTTCAAGCAGCCGGGCCTCAACGAGCTGGACTGCGGGCAGGGGATCGCCCAGGCGACCCTGATGGCGTTCGAGCAGGGGCTCGGGACCTGCTGCCTGGGGACGCCCCATGGCGAGCAGATTCGCCAGAACCTGGGCCTGCCGGAGAGCACGCGAGTGCTCCTGCTGCAGACCGTGGGCTATCCCGCCGAGACCCCGGAGGCCGGGGGGCAGCGGCCGCGACAGCCGTTCGAAGAGCTCTTCCAGATGAACGGCTACGATCAGTCCTTCCCGCGCTCCAAGGAAGTGGCGGAGGAGCTGAAGCAGGACGGGATGCTTCAGCCGCAGGGGCCGCTGCCGTGGCGCGAAGCGGAGCTCGAATACCTTCAGAAGGCGCTCGGAATCAAGGGCCACGGCCTGATCTGAGCGCGACCGAACCAGGGAGAGGCCCGATGCGGCTCAACGCAGTCATCGCCGGCGTCGGAATGACGCACTTCGGAAAGCACATGGACACGGGCCTCAAGGCCCTGGGCGCGGAAGCCGTGCAGGCGGCTGTCGGAGACTCGGGCCTCACGCTCGATGACCTGGAAGCCGCCTACGTGGGCAACGCGGCCGCGGGCCTGGTCACCGGGCAGGAGAGCATTCGGGGCCAGGTGATCTTGCGCTCCATCGGGCTCGGCAAGCTACCCGTCGTCAACGTGGAGAACGCCTGCGCCAGCGGCTCGACCGCCCTCCACCAGGCGGCCGCGATGGTCAGCGCCGGGCTCTACGACGTGGTGCTCGCCCTCGGTGTGGAGAAGCTCTACCACCCCGACAAGAAGAAGTCGTTCGGCGCCTTCAGCGGGGCGGTGGACGTGGAGGCGATGCAGGAGATCATGCAGCGCCTCCAGGAGAACGCGAAGCAGAGCGGCGCCAAGAGCGGCTCGTCCGGGGCCGGCGAGAAGCGCTCCATGTTCATGGACATCTACGCCGCGGCCGCCCGCGCCCACATGAAGCAGTACGGAACCACCGCCGAGCACTTCGCGGGAGTCTCGGCCAAGAACTCCTTCCACGGCAGCATGAACCCGCGGGCCCAGTTCCGCGAGTGCCTCAGCGTCGAGGAGGTGCTGGCCTCGCCGATGATCGCGGAGCCGTTGACGCGGCCCATGTGTTCGCCCATCGGCGACGGCGCGGCCGCCGTGGTGCTGGTGAGCGAGGCCAAGGCCCGGCAGCTGGGGATCCAGCGGCCGGTGAAGGTGGTGTCCAGCGTGCTGCGCTCCGGCTGGGATCACGGCTACGGCGAAGACGGCGCCGGCGAGGTGTGCTCGCGAGAGGCCTACGAGGAGTCCGGGGCGGGCCCGCAGGATCTCGACGTGGTGGAGCTTCACGACGCCTCGGCGCCGGCTGAGATCATGGCCTACGAGTACCTGGGCCTGTGCCCGAAGGGTGACGGCGGCAAGCTGATCGACGAGGGCGCCACGCGCCTCGGCGGCCGGCTTCCGGTGAACACGTCGGGCGGGCTGCTGCGCAAGGGGCACCCGGTGGGTGCCACCGGGATCGCCCAGATCGTCGAGCTCACCGAGCAGCTGCAGGGGCGCTCCGGGGAGCGGCAGGTGGAGGGCGCGCGGGTCGGCCTCGCCCAGAACGGCGGCGGCAACATCGGACTCGACGTCGCAGCCATGGTCGTGACCGTCCTCAAGGCCTGAGAACCGCCGGCATCGGGAGGACGAGATGGCCCAGCGCGAACGCAACCCGATGGTCCTGGCGGACCTGATCCAGATGCGCGCGGAGGAGAAGCCGGACCTCGACGTGCTCACCTTCGAGCACCTGAGCCTGGACGGGGGCGCCACGCCCGACGAGGTCCGCAGCTACGCGGACTTCGCCACCAACGGAAATCGGCTCGCGGCGGCCCTGGTGGCTCGCGGAATGGAGCGGGGCGACCGCTTCGCGCTGATGATGCGGAACCATCCCGAGTTCGTGGAGGCGATGATCGCGGCCTCCATCACCGGCTGCGTGTTCGTTCCCATCGATCCTCGCACCCGCGGCGAGAAGCTGTCCTACATGCTGCGCAACGCCGGCTGCCGCGGCGTGGTCTGCGCCGACTACTGCCTGGGCGAGGCGCTCGCGGCGCGGGATGCCATCGACGGCGTGGACTGGATCCTGGCCCTCGAAACCGGAGAGGGCGCGGAATGCCTGCTCATCGCCGACGCGAACGGCGTCGACTCCCTGGCGGAGGTGCTGGCGAAGCCGGTGCCCACGGTGGACGTCCGCCTCGAAGGCCTCATGGATCCGCTCCAGATCATCTACACCTCGGGCACCACCGGCGATCCCAAGGGCGTGGTGTTCGCCAACATGCGCTTCGGCGCGTTCGCGCTGGTCGGGCATCTGGCCGGCTACCGGCTCGGCGAGGAGCGTCCCTATACGGGGCTCTCCCTCACTCACGGGAACGCCCAGGCGGTGACCCTGGCCCCGTCGCTCAACATGGGTCTGCGCGGCGTCTTCAGCCGTCGCTTCACCAAGTCGAAGCTCTGGGACGTGTGCCGGGCTCACGGCTGCACCACGTTCTCCCTGCTGGGCGGTATGGCGACGGCGATCTACAGCGAGCCGGAGAAGCCCGACGACGCCGACAATCCGGTTCGCTTCGTGATGAGCGCCGGGATGCCCCCGGCGATCTGGGAGTCCTTCGAGCGGCGCTTCGACGTCCAGCTCTTCGAGTGGTACGGCGCCGTCGAAGGCGGCCTGGCGGCCAAGCCCATCGGCGAGGGGCCCGTGGGGTCGTTCGGGAAGCCCGTGGGCGGGCTCGAGATGAAGATCCTGGACGACGACGACCACGAGTGCCCGTCCGGTGTCGTGGGAGAGATCTGCTCCCGCCCCGCCGACGGCAGCGCCGCCAGTGTGGAGTACCACGAGAACCCCGAGGCCTCGGCGAAGAAGACCCACGGCGGCTGGCTGCGCAGCGGAGACATGGGCCACACCGACGAGCAGGGCTGGTTCTTCTTCGACTACCGCAAGGGTGGCAGCATCCGGCACAACGGGGACTTCGTGAACGTCGGCTTCGTGGAGAAGGCGCTGGCCGAGCTTCCCAGCGTCTCGGACGTGTTCGTCTACGGAGTGACGGCGGCCTCCGGCTCTCCCGGCGAGAAGGACGTGGTCGCCGCCATCGTGCCCAGCGACCCCGGCGCATTCTCCCCGGCCGACGTATTCACCGCCTGCCGCAAGGCCCTGGAGGCGAACTTCGTGCCTTCCTATCTCCAGGTGGTGGACGAGATCCCGAAGACCGCATCGGAGAAGCCCCAGGAGCGCTTCCTGCTGGAGGCCTTCGATCCCGCAGGATCCGGCGTCTTCACCGAGGGGCGCTAGAGCCCGAAGAGAGGGACCCGGTCTCAATCCGGCAGGAGCTTGTGATCGCAATACAGCTGCGGCTGCCTGCGCCGATCTTCGTCGACCCAGCCTGATCCATGCCAGAGGACTCCAGCAATCAGGGGTTCTTCACATAAGCGTTCTTTCTCATGTAGAACCACCAGTTCAATACCAGGCATACCGCGTAGAAGATAGAGAACCCGTAGAGAGCATATTCCGGCGTCGCCGCATTGATCTGTTCCCCGAATACCTTGGGAATGATGAAGGCGCCGTAGGCCGCCACCGCTGATGTCCAACCCAGTACGGGCCCCGCTTGCTCCTGATCGAACACCACGGCGATGGTCCGGAACGTCGACCCGTTCCCGACACCTGTCGCCGTAAAGAGAACGATGAAGAGAGCAAAGAAGGGCCAGAAGTATTCTTCCGGTGTCGCCGACTGATAGGCGGCGCTCATGAAGTAGGCCACTCCCAGGGCCGACACAACCATCACGATCGAGACGATCTGGGTCACCTTCGCTCCGCCGGCTCTGTCCGCGATCCACCCGCCCACGGGACGGATCAAGGCTCCGATGAAGGGGCCCATCCAGGCGAACATCAGCGCGCTGGGCCCGTTCGGGTTGATGGCGTCGTGGACCAGAGCACCATCCGGACCCGGCACATGCGTGAAGCCGAAGATCACCTTGATCGCCAGCGGGAAGGCCGCCGAGTAGCCGATGAAAGAGCCGAAGGTCATGGTATAGATGACCGTCATGGCCCAGGTGTGCTTGTCGTTGAATATCCTGTACTGCCGCTTCAGGTTCTCCTTTAGATCGCCGGTGGTCAGATATCTCATCGCAAAGACTGTGCCGGCAATCACCAGCGGCAGTACGATCCACTTGCTCAGAAGGCCCAACCCGGTCGGGGCAGGAAGCAGCAGATAGAGCCCTCCGGCGGCCATCACCAGCGCGATACTCAGAAGTCCTGAGATCTTCAGAAAGGCGCCCGACGGAGATCCGGGCTCCGGAGTCACGGATTCGGTCGCGATGTTGTTCATTCCGAACCA
>JAFDET010000270.1 GCA_019310195.1 Deltaproteobacteria bacterium | reverse complement strand
CGGCCAGCGTGTCCAGCTTGGGGTCGCGTGCGGCGATGGCCCCCGAGACGCCGCGCCGCGCAACGGCCGGGAAATAGCGCGTGACGAGCTCGGACGAGGCCGTCGGCCAGGCCGCGGGCGCGCCGGCCGGGAAGGCGATGCTGGTGGGTGCCGCCCCCCGGGCGCGGGCGGGCGCGCGGCGCGAGCTGCAGGCGCCGAGCAGGGCCGTGGCGACGATCAGCAGGAAGGCGGTGGCCGTACGGTGCATGGGGCGTCTCCTCCGCGGCGGGTGGGATCCCGCCTGCGCGGGGGCAATCCTAGGAACCGGGTCCCGGGAGCGCCACGGCGGGACGGTCCGAAAGCGCCCGAGCGGTCTGATTCGGGCGGGGCTACGGCGCCCGCCGCGGCTTCAGCTCGTCGAGGCGCAGCGCGCCCTCCTCGGAGCTGAGCCCGAAGTTCAGCACCCCCACGATCTTGTCGGCGGCGAACACGGCGGCGGTACCGCGCGGGATCGTGAGGACGAGGCGGTCGTAGGGCGTCTTCGCCAGCTCGGCGGCCAGCGCGGCCAGCGTGTCCAGCTTGGGGTCGCGTGCGGCGATGGCCCCCGAGACGCCGCGCCGCGCAACGGCCGGGAAATAGCGCGTGACGAGCTCGGACGAGGCCGTCGGCCAGGCCGAGCGACCGCGCGTGCGCGCGTCGTGGAAGACCCCTTCGAACCAGATCCGCCAGGCCGCCGGCTCCCCGGTGGCGAACGGATCGACGACGAAGGGCGCCAGGGTCATCGCCCGGTCCAACGGCCGCCAGCTGCCGAACACGATCCGCAGTCGGTCGCCGACGATGGAGACGGTCACGTCCGCGCGGCCGACCAGCGTGCCGGCGTTGAAGAGGAACACGTTGAACTGCAGGGTGGAGGGAATGACGCGCGTCGCATCGGGAAACTGCCCGCGGGCCGCGGCGACGAGCTTCGGCAGCACTTCGTCCCGCCGGAGCGCAACCACGAAGCGGTCCTTGAAGGCCTTGTCGCCGCGCAGGCCCTTGAGCAGGTCCTCGCCGAGACGCTGGGACCAGATGCGCGCCTGCGCGTCGGCCGAGCGGAAGACGTCCGCCGGCACGCCGCCGGGCTGCGCCGCGTAGTTGGGCCGCACCCGCGGCTTCGGCTTGCTCGCCGCGGGCGTCTTCCCGTCCACCGTGGGCAGCTCCACGACCTCCAGATCGACCCAGCCCGGACGTCCCGCGCCTGCGAGGCCCCACGGCTGACTCCGCGGCTGAATGGGCGGCGGCGCCAGGGACTGCGGATGCCGCGAGACCATGCCGCCCTGGATCTCCACGATGGGAATCGCCTTGTACTTCAGCGGGGGCGGCGGACGCGCGCCGGAGCGCAACCACACGCCTGCGCAACCGCCGCGGTAGAGCAGGTCGATGCTGCGCACCGCGTACTGCAGCGGCGTGTTGGGGGCCAGCCAGAGACGCCCGATGATCTGGTCCACGCCGAACGTTCCGCGCTGCTCCATGGCGCGCTTCGCGGCGGCGTAGATATGGCCCACGTCGGACTCGGCCTTCGCGTTCTTCTCGCCCAAGGTGTTGATCCGCAGCTGCAGGAGGCCGGCCTTGCCCGCAGGCGTCCCGCTCTTGCCCGGCGGCAGGAACAGGGGGAAGCCCATCACCTGACCGGTCGCTTCACTGCGCACGCGCAGACCGACCCGATAGATGCCGGCGCTGAAACACGCCTGGCGCACGCGCATGACGTGGATCCAGGCATGCTGCGCGGAGGCCGTGATCCAGACCGCGTGCCTGCTCGGCCGGGCCGTTCCGGCGCGCACCTTCAGGGTCGCCAGGAGAGCCGCGAGCTCGACCGGCTCGGCGAGTCCCGCGACGCGATACCAGCGGATCGAGGTCCGCTCCCCGATCATCACGTGGGTGACGTCCGAAGAACGGATCGGGGCGCAGGTGCCCGCGACGGGCAGATCGGTGTTGGCGATGGCCGGCACGCGCGCGTCGGCGGCGGCGGGCGGGGCCACGGTGGCGGCGAGAACGAGGGCCAGGGGCACGATCAGCGCGGTTCGGAGATTCATCGGTAGTCCATCCAGGGCGTTCGCACCAGTTTCGGCGCCCGGGGGGAAAGGACCAACTTCCTCCCCCGGCGGGCCCGCCGAGGATCGGTTCTGGATAGCATCCTTCCGTCACGGCGCGCCCCACCGACCCGGGCGCGCGACCCGACCTGAAGTCCGGAGACGCGTCCATGTCCCATGCCCCCCTCGGCCGCCTCACCCTCGTCTGCCTGCTCCTCCTGCCGCTCACGGCCGGATCCGCGCGGGCCGAGGAGAAGCGCGCACCCCGCCCGCTCGACGCGGCGACCCGGGATTTCCACCAGCAGCACCTCGAGATCCACATTACGCCGGACATCCCGGCCGGCACGGTCAAGGGCCGCGTGCGCCTGCGCTTCGAATCCACGGTGGACGGCCTCGAGGTCCTGCGGCTGCACTGCGTGGACACGCTCGTGGCCGCCGTCCGGGACAGCGCGGGCCGGAGCGTGAAGTTCGCGCTGAAGAAGGGCGTCCTCCACATCCCCCTGCGCGGCGCCCTCGCCCGCGGCGCCGTATCGAGTGTCGAGATCGAGTACACCTCCAAGCCGAGGCGCGGGCTCTACTTCCACAGCCCCGGCGAGCTCTGCCCGGACCGGCCGCAGTTCATGTACAGCCAGGGTCAGAGCTCGGACAACCGGCGTTGGATTCCCTGCTACGACCAGCCCGACGACCGCTGTAGCTGGGACATCCACGTCACGCGACCCAAGGCCCTGCGCTCGGTCTCGAACGGCGTGCTGGTGGGGACGGAGGACAAGGGCGAGACCTGCATCGACCACTGGCAGTACGCAGCACGCGCACCGACCTACCTGATCTCGCTGATCGTCGCGCCGCTGGAGACGATTCGCACGAAGTGGCGCGACGTCTCGGTGGAGTTCAGCGCGCTGCCGGGGCACACGGCGGCCCTGAAGACCTCACTGGCCGAGACGTCGAACATGCTGGAGTTCTTCAGCAACTACCTCGAGGCGCCCTACCCGTGGCCGCGCTACGCGCAGACCTACGTCTGGGACTTCGTCTACGGCGGGATGGAAAACGTCACGGCGACGACGCTGAACATGCGCGCCCTGCACACGCAGGCGGCACGGCCCAACTACCGCTCGGAGGGCCTCGTCGCCCACGAGCTGGCGCATATGTGGTTCGGCGACCTGCTGACGTGCCGCACGTGGAAGCACATCTGGCTCAACGAGGGCTTCGCGACGTACTTCACCGACCTCTTCTTCGAGCACCGCTTCGGGGAGGACGAGTTCCTGCTGAAGCGCCGCGGGCAGAACCGCGGGTACCTGAAGGGCACGCCGCGGGCCAGCGAGCTGAAGCTGGAGCCGGATCCGCGCGGCGACATCCCGCTCGAGCTGTTCGGGGGCAAGCAGTACAGCCGCGGGGCGGCGATCCTCCACAACCTCCGGCGCCATCTCGGCGACGATGTGTTCCGCGATGCCATCCGTGCCTACGTGAAGCGCCACCGCGACAACCCGGTCACGTCCGAGGAGCTGCGCACGGTCACGGAGGCGGCCGCCGGTGTGGATCTGGCGTGGTTCTGGAATCAATGGGTCTACGGACTCGGCTACCCGAAGCTCGACGTGCGCTACGACGGTAAGGCGAAGCAGTTGATCGTGCGGCAGACCCAGAAGCGCGGCGGCGGCCAGGGCCTCTTCCGCATCCGCGTGCCGATCCGCTGGGGCAAGGACGGTCCGATCACGCCGCTCACGATCTACCGCGAGCGGCACGTGTTCCCCATGGAGGCAAAGGGCAAGTTCCTGCGCTTCGGCGTGGGCGGGGACCTGCTGATGCAGGTAACCCAGCACCAGTCGCCCGGCGCCTGGACGGCGGCCCTCGCGGCGGATCCGGACCTGACGGGGCGCATGGATGCCGCCGAGGCCATGGAGGAGTTCGGCCCCGTGGCCATTCCCGCGCTGGCCAAGGCCGTCGATGAGGATGCGGCGTGGGCGGTGCGCAAGACGTGCGTGGAGATCCTCGGCCGCTTGGAGGGACCGGGCCGGGATCTCACGTTGCTCGCCGCCGCCAAGGATGCGGACCCGCGCGTGCGGGAGGCCGCCATGGATGCCTTGGCGAGCACGAGCCGAGCGGCCGCGGGCAGCGCCCTGGTGGAGGCGGCGCTGAAGGACCCGCACCCCTATGTCCGCGCGGCGGCGGCCCGCGGGATCGGCAAGTTGAAGGTGGACGACGCGCTGGGCCACTTGGAGGCGCTGCTGCGCGTGGACTCGCACGGCGACGTCATCCGGACGCGTGCGCTGGAGGGCCTCAAGAGCCTCGGCAAGCCGGAGGGCATCGCGTTGGCGATGCCGTTCGTCGAGTATTGCTGGGGCAAGGGCGCAACCCACCGGGTGCGGCGGGCGGCCCTGGATTGCATGACCGCGCTGGGACCGGACGATCGCGAGGTCCACGCGGTGGTGGTGCCCCTGCTGCAGGACCCGTACCACAACATGCGTTCGTGGGCGGCCGAGGCGTGCGGCAAGTACAAGATCGAGGCCGCGATCCCCGCGTTGCGCAAGGTGCGCGACGGGGATTGGAACGGCGGCGTCAAGGGCGCGGCCCGCAAGGCGCTCAAGCGCCTGGGCTGGGTGGAGCCCAAGAAGAAGAAGAAGAAGCCCTGACTCACGCAACCCGCGTCCGCACGGCCTTGCGCCGTACGGGCGCACCTGTGTCTTCGCTCCCGGTGCCGAAGGCATGACAGGCCGAGCTGGCGAGGCATGGAGAGGGAGGGCCCCACCAACGGTTCATCAGATCACGATGCGCCTCTGAAAGTGCACCCCTGTGTGGGTGCATCGCCCGCGATTCATCGGTTCACGCGGCGCAGGTCAACTCGCCCACCTGGGC
>JAFDET010000269.1 GCA_019310195.1 Deltaproteobacteria bacterium | reverse complement strand
CTGACGCCGGCAAGCCACCACCAAGCCCAGCAGGCCGGCGAGACCTAGGGCAAGGCTGCCCGGCTCGGGCACGTCCATGGTGTACTGGATCCGGATGTTCAGCTCGTTCAGGCCGAAGATGTCTCCGAGCGGATCAGTATCCCAGCGGTAGTCTTCGCCCGGATTCACCCGGTCGGCGGGTGTGGGCGCGGTGAACGAGATCATCACCCCGTCTGCCGTGTTCGCGACCTCGACGTCCCACGGCTTCATGGCGTGCACGAACTGGCCGCCGCCCACGCCCGTGACGTCGGAATCCAGGAAGGTGATGTGCAGATCGCTGAACCAGCTGTTGGCCAGGCTCGGCCCGTCGATACCAGGGTCGTGTTCGAGCAGGCTGCCCGCGTCGTTCAGGTAATTCTGGTTCCCGGCGCAGTCGTTGAACGCCTCATTGAAGGCGACCAGGTGATCAGTGCTGCACTCGACGGCCTGCGCGCCAGGCGCCAGCCAGAGGACGGTGGCGAACGCGAGGGCGGAAATCAGGGCTCCTGCCCGAGCCTGCATCAACATCTGGAACCTCCCCAAGTGTATGGGCATACGAGGGCCCACACTGGTGTCTGCAGGTGAGTGGTTCCTCGGGGGGCGATGTGGCAACAAAATATGGCCTGAGCCGAGGGTTCGACCCCCGTCTCCCGCTCCAAGTAGGTGCCCGACCTTCCGAGCTGCTCCGCCACCCAACGGATCGACCGACCGGCCGCGAGCGCCAGCGAGGCGAAGGTGTGCCGCGCGTCATGTAGCCGAAGAGGGCGCATCGGAAAGCGGTGGACGCGTTCTGAGAACGGTCAGGCTCTCGGCTGGCCGGACCGTAGACGGCGGCGTAGGGCCGGGGAAGCGCTAGCGACTCGTCGGCACTCGCCCCTTGAGATCCGTGAGGCAGCCGGGACAGAGTCCGTGACTCAACCGCGCCTCGGTTCTCGCCTCGAGATACTCGCTGACCTCGACCCAGTTGCCGCGATTGTCCTGGATGCTCTTGCACTGCGCGCAGATCGGGATGAAGCCGTCGACCACCCTGGTCAAGGAGTCCTCCAAGCGAGCTCGAAGGGCGTCCTGCTCCGCGTGCGCGGTGGCGAGCTGGCGGAGGGTGACGTGGGCGTAGAGGCCGAATGCGAAAACCAGCAGGCAGATCAGCGAACGCATCCAGATCTCGTCGACGTCGCTGGGCAGGAGCTCGAAAGCAGGCTCGCCATAGACGAAGTAGTGGATCGATGAGTCCAGGATCCAGAACGTCGCAGCAGTGGCGATGCCGGCCCAGATGAGCTTTGACGCTGCGATGCGTGAGACGGTCATCTCGACTCTCCTCGAACGTTCTTCTCCGCCTACGGTCAGCGTAGCTCCCAGCTCTTACGGGCAGGCCTCTCAAAAAACAGCAGTTTGACAGCAGCGGTGATGAACGGGGAGCGACATTGGCGGATGCCTGGAGAGTCCTCCCATCGGCGCAAGCCCTCGCCCCGCATACGCTACTGGACGCCGGGAGGCCCGGTGGAATCCGCCTGCCGGTGATTCGCAATCAGCAGGTCAGCGGTTCGAGTCCGCTCGTCGGCTCCAGCGCTTGGGACTCTCGCAGAGCTGGGGGATCGATCTCGTCGGCTCGCAGGGACGTCCGCTCCTGCGGAGTCAGAAATCGCTGAACTCCTGCATGGTGTTCAGGTTCGCCCCCACCTTCATCTGGTCGAAGTTCACCTTCCAGGACGCCAGGCGGGAGTAGCTGGTGGGAAGGGGCAGCCGGCGCAGGGCGGAACGCAGCGAGTAGAACTCACGGTGCGCACTACTGACCGCGTCGACCAGCTCCTCGGGCGTGTAGTGCAGCGGGCGGAAGTGGCAGACCACCCCGGGCCAGCGTTCCATGTTGGCCTCGTCGATCAGGCGGCCCTCGGCCTTCATGCGCTCGTACAGCGGCGTCCCTCGCAGGGGGGCCATGAGGTTGAAGTAGGCCGCCGGGACCTTGTGCTCGTTCAAGAAGCGCAGGGTCGAGCGGAAGACGTCCTTGTCCTCCTCGTCGGAGCCGAAGACGAAGTTGAAGGAGTAGCTGATGTCCCGCTTGCGGAGGTTGTGGATGATCGTCTCGTAGCTGTGGATCTTGTTGAAGCCCTTGGACCAGGAGTTGAGGGTCGTCTGGTCGATGCTCTCCAGGCCCATGTTGACGTGCAGCAGCCCGGACTTGCGGGCCACGCCCAGGAACCGCTCGTCCAGGCAGAAGCGGGGCGAGAACAGGGCCGACCAGTGGATCTTCAGCGGGATGAGGGCCTCCATGAAATCGATCGTGCGCTGAGGATTGCCCGCGAACTGGCTGGCCGCGAAGAAGACGTGCCGGCTCCCGCACCGCTTGATCTCTTCGACGACCTCCTCCTTGGGCCGGTACCGGTAGTCGTGATCTCCATTCAGGCGCCACTCGGCGCAGAAGTCGCAGCGGTAGGGACAGCCGCGGGAGTATTGGATGACCCAGGGCTTGTAGAAGGTGTAGTGCCGCAGGTTCAGCAGGTCCCAGCGAGGTATTGGCAGTCCGCCCAGGTCGGCGACCGTCTCCCGCCGGTAGAACCTCCGCAGCCGCCCGGCGGCCGCGTCTTCCAGCATCCGGGGGAAGAGCTCCTCGGCCTCGCCGATGCACACCGCGTCGGCATGCTCGGCCATCTCGTCGGCGTGGAAGGTCGCGTGCGGCCCGCCCATCAGGACGGGGACGCCCCTGCGCCGGAACTCGTCGGCGATGTCGTAGGCCCGGATGGAGGTGACGGTGCGAGCCGTGATGGCGACCGCATCGGCCGGCGCCGTGTAGTCCACGTCTTCCACGGCGTCGTCCACCAGCGTGATCTTCCACTCCGGAGGCGCCAGGGCCGCCAGGTAGGGCAGCACGGCGCCGACCAGCCTCCGCTTGCGAAGCTTGTTGGGAATCCGGCGGCCCCGATATCGATACCCGGTTGCTTGGATGATGATCAGTCGGGGCATGGGACTGGGGCAACGACGCAGACGTTTGAGGGTTTCATGGGGCCTGAAGTGGCAGACTCCGTGGAGGCTACCGACTCCCCCCTGCAGGGCTTCCTGCCCGCTGGCGCCACAGTGCCGGGAGTGGGGGCCCGGAGATATGACCGCGGTCATACCCGCGGGCCAGCGCCGTGGAAGAGCTGGGAGCCTCTTCCAGCTACTCCCGACGCAGCAGCAAGCCGAGCACGCCCAGACCGAAAGCCCAGAGGCCCAGGCCGGCGGGCTCGGGAACGGGCCTGGTCAAGAGCTCGAAGGCCATGTCGAACTGACCGTGTTGGGGCTGGATGGGCGCCCAGTCTCCGTAGGCCCAGTTGGTCGTTCCGGCCCGCATGCCGAGCGTGCCCATGGTCGCCGTGTCGTTGAACGAGTCGGGGCTCGTGTGCCAGCCCCAGAAGTGCGCCGGCAACACCGGGTCGTCGTTCGGAAGGAACTCCCAGCTCGCCGCGTCGAAGGCGTGGCCGTTCTCCGCCGTGATCGAGAGCCAGTAGATCACGCCCGCCTGCTCGCGAAACGCGATCGAGTCCGACAGACCCGGGGTCAGGTGCTCCGCGTGAGTATCCTGCAGGTTGAACTCGCACTGGAAGATCCGGTGGCCGTCCCATCCGAAAGTCAGCGGTTCGAGTCCGCTCGTCGGCTCCACACCTTCCCAAGCCGAGGGTCGCGGGTTCGACCCCCGTCTCCCGCTCCAACGCAAGCCATTGTCACTCCTGCACTCCTCAGCCCTCACTCCCGCAGGCCACTACCTCGACGGGCACGCCGCTGAGCACGGCGTTGCCGGACAGCGGGTCGATCTGGGCCGGGTCCGTGAGATCGTTGAAGCTCACCCCGGCGTGCGCGGCGGCGGTCTCCATGGCGGCGCCCTCTGCGCCGTGACCGTAGCCGTGGGGCAGGCTGACTACCCCCGGCATGAGCGCGTCGCTTAGCTGCGCGGGCACCTCGACGCTCCCCACCCGGCTGCGCAGCGTCACCCGGGCCCGGTCGCCGATCCCGCGGGCCGCGGCGTCCGCCGGATGGATCTGCAGCACGCAGCGCTCGGCACCCGTCACCAGGCTCGGCAGGTTGTGGGACCAGCTGTTGACCGTGCGCGCCTCCCGGCGACCGATCAGCACCAGAGCGGGGGGCGCCTCGCCCAGGCTCTCGCGCAGCCGCGCCAGGTCGGCGAGCGCCTCCCCGGGCACCAGGTCGATCTTCTTGGACGCTGCGGGTAGCCGTGCCGGAAGTGCGGGCTCGAGCGGTCCCAGGTCGAGGCCGTGGGGCGCCCGGCGCAGCGCGCCCAGGCTGAGCCCGTCCCGCCACGGGCGCAGCCCGCTGCCGTGGGGCCCGGCGCGCAGCGCCACGGCGAGCACCAGTCGCGCGGCGCGGTCCGCTCCCA
>JAFDET010000046.1 GCA_019310195.1 Deltaproteobacteria bacterium | reverse complement strand
CGGAAGCGCCGCGGCTCGGGCCCGTCGAAGTTGGAGATCGCTAGGCCGTACTGGACCGAGCCGCCGGGCCGGTAGGACTGGGAGGGCAGGAAGCAGTCGCGGCACTGGCCCGAGTCGAGCCAGTCCTCCACGTCCACGCCGGGCACGGTCAGGTGTGCGGCGGAGCCGATCACCAGCGCATTGGCGCGGGCCTCGACGGCGCGGCGCTCGCACTCGGCCTCGTCCTCGCCGGCTTCCAGGCAGCGGCCGCGGATGATCTCGCCCGCCTGCCAGCACTGGGGCAGGTAGTCCGGGCTCGGCGGCGGACACAGGAACTCGCCGGCCTCGCCCAGCACGGCGCCGCGCCAGTCCCGGTACTCCTCGGAGTTCCCGTGGCCCGAGAACACCTCGAAGATCGACTGGCGCTCGGGGTCATCCTGTTTCGCCTCGGGCGAGTAGAAGCCCCAGGTGTTGCCGTGGGGAATCACGATGGAGTCGTAGCCCCACTGGTCCAGCTTCTCGAAGAGCGCCGCCGGGTCGTCGGCCTTCTCGTAGCAGTCGGCCCCCAGGTCGGGGCTGGCCACGCCTTCGGCACAGAACGGCACCTGCCGGATCTCCGCCAGGAACTCCAGGAAGTCGTAGTAGTCGCGTTGCAGGCGCGCATGGTCTCCACGGTCTCGCGCCACTTGCGCGGCGTGCTGGCCTCGGCGTGATCGTTGATGGACCAGAAGTCCAGCGCCGAGCAGTAGCGGGCATAGTCGCAGGCGTCGCCCACGGGATGAGCGCCGCCGGATCCGCCCAGCATGGGAAGGGCCGACACGAAGGCGTCGGTGCTGAAGGTGGTGTGGACGTGCAGGTCGCCGAACAGGATCTCCTTCGTCGGCGCCGGCGTGAGTCGCGAGGCGGCGCGCTGCTGCTGCCGCTGGCGCTGCTGGTAGACCGCGTCGGGCACGGCGGGCGCCTCGGGTGCGCCCGGACCGCGGTGGGCGCCGTAGAGTTCGAACCACATGCCGGCCGCGTAGACGGCGACGCCGACTACGGCCAGCAACAGGATTCCGAGAATCAGCCTTCGCATCGCCCTGCCCTCCGCTCGAGTTCTCTCAGCCGATGGCGCCGGCTTCGCGCAGCGCCTCGATGCGCCCGTCGTCGTAGCCCAACACCTCGCGCAGCACGCGCTCGCCGTGCTCACCCACCGTCGGAGCCAGCGACGGCTCCGGCAAGCGCTCCCCCAGGAACTTCACCGGGAAGGGCAGCATGTCCGCGCCGTGCGTGCCGTGGGGGTAGAGCGGAAAGCGATCCTCGAACTGCGGATCGTCCAGGAGGGTCTTCGGCGTGTTCACCGGCGCGATGGGGAAGTTCTTCTCTTCGCCCAGAAGGATCCACTCGGCGGCGGTCCGGGCCTTGAAGATCTCGCGCAGCTCCACCTGGAGCTCGCGGTTGCCCCGCGCGTGGTCGGCGAACTTCGAGCCGGGCCAGCGCTCGAAGAGCTCGCTGCGGCCGACGCACTCGCAGAAGTTCTTCCAGAACGCCTGCTCGGAGCACATGAAGAGCACGTGGCCGTCCGACGACTCGTAGATCTGGTAGCGCACGCCCTCTTTCATGCCGGCGGTGCCGGGCGCGCGGCGCACGTAGTCGTCGGCCTTGTTGCCCGTCACCTGGTCCTCCGGGCGCTCGTAGGCCAGCCAGCTCTCGCTGCGATACCAGTCCATGTACGCCGCAGCGTCGCTCTGGCCGATCTCCAGGAAGCAGCCCTCTCCGCTCTGCCGCGCGCGGATGATGCCCGCCAGGATGCCCATGGCTCCGAACATGGGGCCCGCGTGCATGCCGATGGAGGCGTGCTCCGGGATGTAACAGAAGCCGTCCTCGTCCACGGCCGGGTTGATGATGCCCGCCCAGGTGTCGAACGCGATGCCGTGGGCCGGCAGGTCGCGGTAGGGCCCGCTCATGCCGTAGCCGGAAATGTTGCAGAAGACGATGCGCGGATTGATCTCGCAGAGCACCTCGTAGCCCAGCCCGCGCCGCTCCAGCGAGCCGGGACGCATGGCCTCCACCACCACGTCCGCATCGCGCACCAGATCCTTGTAGACCTCCACGGCCTCGGGCTTGCGCAGGTCGAGCACCAGGCTCTGCTTGCCCCGGTTGATGTGCAGGTGCAGGAGCGAGGTGCCGTGGATGATGGGCCAGGTCATCTCGCGCACGTAGTCACCGCTGGGCGACTCCACCTTGATGACCTCGGCGCCCAGGTCGGCCAGGTGGGTGGTGACGGCCGCCGGGCCCAGGAGCGAGCTTTCGATCACACGCACCCCGGCCAGGGGGGCGCGCTGCGGGGTGAGGGTCATGTCGGGGGTCCTTCTACGGCGTGGGAGCCCCGGCGGCCGCGTCGTCGGCGGCGGGCGCACCGGCCGGAGCGTCGAGCCCGCCCAGGGTCCGCCACTCGTCGGGGTTCACGCGTCCCAGGTAGCTGGCGCGGCCGATGGACAGGCCGGTGGGCTTGAAGACGTGGGTCAGCCCCTCGGGCTTGGAGTCCAGGCCGAAGCTCCAGAGCAGGTTGCCCGTGTGGGTGACCAGGATGGTGTTGGTGCCCGCCGCGGGCTCGGTGTCCAGCATCTTGCGGATCTCGGTGCCGCGCTGGGTCTTCTCATCCATCTCCAGCTCGTCCCAGACGGTGAGCGTCTCCGACTCGGTGCCTTCCTTACCGAAGGCCAGCAGCGCCGTCTCGCGGCAGCGGCAGTAGGGGCTCACGTACACCGTGCCCACCGGGATGTTCAGGCGCTTGAAGGCCTCGCCCAGAGTTCGCGCCTGCTGCTTGCCCTCATCCGAGAGCACGCGCTGGGTGGCGCAGTCGTCGTAGTCCACGCCGCCCCACTGATCGGGGCTGCGCACCGTGGTCATGTGGCGCAGCAGCAGGACGTGGCCGCCCTTCTTCAGCTTCTCCACGATCTGCGGCCCGGTGAAGCGCGCCACCAGCTCCTGCCGGCTCTTCTGCTGCGCCTGGGCGTCACCCGCCAGGCACAGCGCGGCGGCCACGAGCAGTAGGCCGATCCCGGTCGCGTTGCTTCGCTGCATGGTCTTCCCTCCGGCATGCCCGCACAGCGACTCGCGGATGCGACCGAAGGTGTGGCGGGGCTGGGACATGGCGCTCGGGGACTATAGCCACCAGAGGCGCTTCGCCGCCCCGGCGCGGCGCGTCCGGGGCGGCGAAGGAGGGATGCTCAGTCCCAGAGGGTGCGCCACCAGGGGCCCTGGCTGGGGCGAATCCAGGGCACGTCCAGGCCCGCCTTGCGGCGCACGTCGGCCAGCTTCCAGCCGGTGAGGCCGGCCAGGGCCTCGGCCTCGCGCTCCTGACGCGTCCGCACCCCATCCCAGTAGGCGTCTGCGGAACAGCTCGTCTCACCCTGGAAGGCGTGGCGCAGCACGTAGCGGCCCTGGAAGTTGCTGCGGTCGCCCGTCTCCTGAAACTGCAGGTCCGCCGGGAAGTGCTCGCGGTCGTAGCGCACGTGGAGGCGTGTGACGTAGACGTCCCGGGCGGCGGACCTGGCCGACCGTGCAGGTGCGTCCTTCAGCCAGAAGACGCCCAGGCCGCGCAGCTCTTCCTGGGACAGCGGATCGGCGGCACAAGGATCGCACCAGCCCATGTCCCAGGCATACTCGAGGAAGACCGCGCGGCCGCCGTGGCGCTCCACCTGGTTGCCGAAGAGCGCGGAGTAGAAGTCGCCGAACTCGCCCTTCACGAAGGTGGGGATCTCCATGCCGCTGGGCAGCTTGACCGTGCGGTAGTTGGTGGTCTCCACGCGACCCGTGCGGGTGAGCGCGTAGACGAAGAGCTCCTGGGGGCCGTCGGCGTTCACCGTGCCCAGGCGGATGGGCAGCATGAACTTCGACGACTCGTACGCCACCTGGATCGGGCGGAGCTGCCGGTAGCCGCGCGCCGCGTGCTCTTCCAAGTTCACCTTGGCCACGAAGAAGCGCATGCCCTGGCGCAGGTAGCTGCCGATCACCGGGCCGGCGCCCGACGGGATCTTGTAGCCGTTGCGGCGCAGCCACTGCGTGAGGCCCTTGGACTCGTCGGCCGAGAGGATCAGGATGTCGTACTCGCCCACGGTGTAGCGGGCCTCGATGCGCACGCCCTGGGCGTTCGGCGCGGCGGGCATCGACTTCATGGCGTCGGCGGAGTAGCCCAGAGCGCGCAGCTCTTCGAGTTCGCGCTTGGCCACGGCGCACGGGTCCGGGTCGAAGTACTCCACCAGGCGCGGTGACGTGTAGGCGTCCAGGTGGGCCAGCGTAGCGGGGTCGCCCACGTGGATCTGGCCGCGCTCGAGGAAGGTAGGCACGGGGATCACCATGGCGAACTCGTCCGGGTCGCCCCGGAAGTCGCTGGCCATGGTCACCACGGTGTGGTCGCCGTCGCGGACCAGCACCACCTGGGAAGCGCGGTTGAAGATCTTCGTATCCGCCTTGCCCACGTAGAAGCCGCAGAAAGCGGCGGCGGGCCACGGTACGGCCAGGGCCAGCACCAGGCCCAGCGCCACGGCGGGTCGTCGCAGTCGTCGCGATCGGGTCATTGCAGAGTTCCTTTCCATTCTGTTTTGGTTCCACTCGTATCGCTCCCCGGGGAGCGCACGATCGAGAAGCGGCACCAGCGGCGCGCAGACGAAGAGCGCCTGGAGCAGCGCCGTGGGCTCGTGCAAGCCGAAGCGAATCACCCCGCCCAGAGCCGCGACGGCGCCGGCGAAGACGATGCGACCCACGCGCGTGTCGGGGATGGTCTTCGGGTCCGAGATCATGAAGAACGCGAACACCAGCAGCGCACCGCTCTGGAGCTGGTGCAGGGGAACGACCAGCGGATCGCCGAGCCACCAGGCGCGGCCCAGGACGATGGCCGCCCAGAAGCCGAAGAACGCCCAGGTGACGTCGGAGCGGCGGGTGCGGAAGGCCATCAGCATGCCCAGGCCCGCGACGGCGAGTCCGCTGAGGGCCGCGCTGCCCCACTGGCCGGTCGAGACCCAGGCGCCGTCCGTGAGCACCAGCAGCACCACGATGGCGAAGCAGCTGGGGTTGAAGAGGTGCTTCCCCCGCGCGCGCAGCAGGAACTTGGAGCCCACCGCCAGCGCGCCGGCCAGCAGCGCCAGGCCCGGCGTCTGGGTGCGCAGCAGCAGCGCCAGGGACAGGCCGGAGATCAGCGCGCTGCGCGGATCGAAGCGGGCCTCGCGCTTCCAGCCCGTGGCCAGGGCCTGGGCGGCCAGGGCGCCGGCCACGCTGGCCAGCGCACAGGCGGCCTGCACCTCGAAGTCCAGAGCCAGGGTTCCCCAGGCCAGGAGGCTGGTGAGGACGCCGATCTGCCAGGGTCGCGGGTCACGTCGTTTCCGTTGCACGCCCGATAGGTCGGGCGGAGTCCGGGAATCGGATCACGGAAAGCGGCGGACGCGGGAACCCCGGCGCGGGCAAGCGGTTACCCTCGCCCCTGCCGACCAGCGAGGATCGCCTTCCTGGCCGGGCGCCCGGCCGCGGCCGACGTGGCGATGACGCGGAGCTAGGGGCTCCTAGGCTTCCGTCCCGGTGTCCGGTCCGTCCCTGTAGACGTCGGGCTCGACGAAGATGGTGCGGGCGATGGGAATCCGCGCGCGCACCCGGCCTTCGGCAGCGTCGATGGCGGCGGCGACCTCGGCGAAGCTCATCCCCTGGCGGAATTCCAGCTTGGCCGCCACCAGCAGGTGATCGGGACCCAGGTGGAGCGTACGCATGTGGATGATGCGCTCGATGTCGTCCGCCGCGGCCAGGGTCTCGCGGATGGCGTCGACGTGCTCCGGCGTGGCGCTCTCGCCGATCAGCAGGCTCTTCATCTCGGTGGCCAGGGTCACGGCGATCGCCACCAGCAGCACGCCGATGGCCATGGAGCCGACGGCGTCCCAGCGCGCATCGCCGGTCCAGGCCGCCAGTCCCACGCCGGCCAGGGCCAGCACCAGTCCCAGCAGCGCGCCCATGTCCTCCAGCAGCACCACGGGAAGCTCCGGGTTCTTGGAGCTGCGAATGAAGCCGACCCAGGAGCGGCGGCCCTTGAGCGGCCGCGCCGCCACGATGGCGGTGCGGAACGAGAACGTCTCCAGGCCGATGGCGACCACCAGGATGCCGACCGCCCAGGCCACGTTCCCCACTTCGTGGGGGTGACGAACCTTCTCGATGCCCTCGACCAGGGCGAAGAGTCCACCCACGGTGAAGATCACCAAGGCCACGACGAACGACCAGAAGTAGCGCTCCATCCCGTAGCCGAAGGGATGCGTGTCGCTGGGCTGGCGCCGCGCCGCCGAGCCGCCCCACAGGAGCAGCGCCTGGTTGCTGGTATCGGCCACTGAGTGCACCGCCTCCGCCAGCATCGACGCCGCCCCGGTCATCCCCCACCCCACGAACTTGGCGATAGCAATCCCCAAGTTCGCGCCCAGCGCCGCCAAGATCGCAGTCCGGCTATCCGCCTGCATTCGGGGACGTTCCTGCATAACTGCACGCAGTGCCAGACCTGCATTGGGGGACGTTCCTGCGTAACTGCATGCAGTACCACTCTTAGGCCACGCACCGGCCGGGCTACGGTTTCGAGAGCGACAGCCCATGGCGCCGCGCTGCGGGGCCGCCCCGTCGGATCAGGCGGGTCGCCGTGCCGGAATCCGCGCCCAACGCGTCGGCGATGTCGCACGCAAGAAGGCCGAGTTCAGCGCTGGCCAGGTGCGCGACGATCGCGCGCGCGGCGATCTCGGGCTGGCGACGTCGACCGCGACGGACATCGGCCGAATCCAGGCCGAGCTGCCCGCAGACCCACTCGATGAGCTCGTCGAAGTCGAGCGCCTGGCCGTCGGCATCGCTCGGCTCCTCCATCCACCGCTGCAGCCCCTCTCGGCCTCCGAACCAGGAGAGCACCTCGTCGCGATGAACGAGAGCAGCGGGCGATATCCCCACCAGCTCGGCGTGCCCGGTCCACGGGTAGGTGGCGAGTTCGTTCAGCGAATCCACCAGGCCCGCCCGAAGCGGGTTCGCGTGGACGTACCGCACCAGGGTCCGGAGATGGCCGGAATCCTTCACGAGGTCCGAACGGAAACGGTTCTGGAACAGGTGGCCCACGCGGTCGTGGCGGCGATTGAAACGTGTGGCGTACCCAGTCGCAGCGCGCGAGATCAGCGTCGACAGCGGGACCGGCCCCGTCTTGATCACGAGGTGCAAATGGTTGGGCATGAAGGCCCACGCAAAGCAGACGAACCCCAGCTCGGCCACGAGCCGGACCAGGCGAGCGAGGAGATCGTGGCGGTCGGCATTGTCGACGAAAATCTCGCGCCGCTCGATTCCGCGGAGCATGACGTGGTGGACGGCGCCGGGCGCATCCAGTCGAGGAAGACGAGGCATAAAGACCTCCCGGGACCGGGAGGACACTGATTCTACCCAAAGGGGGCGGGCCGCCTCAAGTCACCGTCCAGGAGTGGTACTCGATGCAGTTACGCAGGAACGTCCCTCCGTGCAGGAGTGGTACTCAGTGCAGTTTTGCAGGAACGTCCCTCTCTGCACGCGCGGTGCGGAGGGTGGACTCGGGGGCGCTGAGGAGGATTACGAGGGTGCGGCCCCAGGGCCAGCCTTCGGGTTGGTAGTGGCCCACGGCGGCGGCGATGAATGCAGTGTTCTCGGCGAAGAGCGCGTCGGGCGGACGCATGTGCTCGAGGTCCGTCCCCTCCATGAGCCAGGCGCCCACGGGCGCCTGCAAGCGCAGCGAGGCTTCGTGCCCGACGATCTCCAACGCCTCCGCGGGGGTCACGGCGCCCATCTGGATGCGGGTCATCTCGCGCTGGGCCGCCACCTCCAGCGCGCGCTCGCGGCGCGGGAACGAGAGCCCGCGCGCGTCGTAGGCGCGATCCAGAACGGTGTAGAAGTCCTGGCGCAGAGATGTGGGATCTTCCTCGCCGAAGAGTGCGTAGCTGGCCAGGATCGCGCCCAGGTAGGGCGCATCCGGGTCGGCTCCCACCACCGGCCCCACCGCCAGCCGCGTGTGCTCGGGATCGAACAGGACGGAGCGCATACCGGGCAACGCCAGCGCCTCGGCCAGCCAGCGGTCCAGGTCGTGGCTGGAGAGGGACAGGGCCGCGCCCAGGTTCGCGTCGCGGATCGTGCCCTTCACCTCCCAGCCGGCCATGAGACCCAGCGCCACGAGATCGGCGTAGGCGGGAGTCACCATACCCAGGCCCGACGCGAAGTAGAACGGCGCCAGCCGCCCGGCGGTAACGCTCTCGCGCGCTTCGAGCACCAGCGGCTCCATGCCCAGCTCTGCGCGCAGCCCGTTGGCCGCATCTCGCAGGCGCACGCGGAAGTCCTCCGGTCCCACCACCGGCGCGGGCGGCCCGTAGCTGGCGCGCCGCCAGGTGCGCGCGTCGCCGCCGGACGGCCGAGCCAGCACCCGATGCAGCGAGTGGCCCAGCAGACGCCCCGGCTCCCGCGCGCTGACGGATATCCACGCGATCTCATCCGACTTCTGTGTGGCGCACACCAGCTCGAAGCGCGGAAGCTGCACGCCCTCGACCGCCTGGCACTCGTCCCAGCCCAGGCGTCCGCGGTTCACCAGCCCGTTCACCGACTCGACGGGCCTCAGCGCCTCACCGCTCAGGCGCAGGCGCCCATCCTTCCCGGGCACCGCCGAGACGGGCACCAGGCGTCCGCGCCTAGGCGCCGAGACCAGCAGCACCAGGCTCTCGACCCCGCGGCGCCCATACCAGATGCCCGCAGCCCGCGGACCGGGGCCGAGCTGCTCGTTCACCATCCGCCGGACGTGGCTGCCCCAAACCTCGAGCACGCGCTCAGGCGATGCGTCGGGCGGCGTCGCGTTGTGGAAGAAGCCGACGTTGAGTCCCGTACCGGTGGCGCCGCAGCGGCCCAGCACGTAGCGCTGCAGCGCCTCGCCGGGCAGGCCACCCTGGGAGACGAAGAAGCGCCCCAGCTCGCGGGCTGCACAGCGCATGGACTCCGACGCCACCAGCAGGCCGGCCCGCGCCGTGGATGCCTCGATCAGTACGGCCTCGAAGGGGTCGGGGTCGCGTATCGGAAGCTCGCCGATGGGATCCGGGAAGGGCCCCTCCAGGGTCCAGCTCTCCACGTCCACGGCCCGGGTGTCGGAGAAGTCCGGCGCCGGAGCGTCGGTCAGATCTTCGAGCTCTTGCGGCGTGGGGAAGGGACCCTGGGACGCGGGCGTCTTGGTCTGGCCGGGCTCGCCGGGCGCCGCAGCGCGCGCACCGGACGCGGCGCCGGGATCATCGCCCTGCGGAGCACCGGAGCCGCCTGCGCAGGCCAGCGCTGCAGCCGCCCCCAGCGCCGCCAAGCGCAGACCGAAATGCCGGCCGCTCCCCCTGCCCTGCTCTGCCACGCGCGCCCTCCCTCCCGGAGCGCCGATTCTACAGCCCCAGGACCCGGGCGCGCTCGGCCCGGGCGTCGCGCACCTGGCGGTGGAGATCCAGCTGCCCCCGGGCCCGCACCAGGTTGTGCTCGCCGTGGCCGGCAAAGCGCTCCGGATCCCAGCCGAAGTAGGACTCGCGCAGCGCATCGGCGCAGAAGCGCGAGGCCAGCTCCAGGCAGATGCGCTCCAGACCGTCCAGCAGGGATGCACGCTCGGCGTCGGTCAGCGCCAGGCCGCCGGCCTCCAGGTAGGCGCCCGCGGCCGAACGAAAGAAAGCTTGCTCGTAGGCCGCCTCCGCCACGTCCTCGCCCGCGCGGTTGCACCAGGAGCGCCAGGCGTCGCCCAGCTCGGCCCAGAGCGGCAGTCGGCACATGGTGTCCAGGTCGATCAACGCCATGGCCCGCTCCGCGTCGGGACCGGACTCGCCCGCGAAGAGCACGTTGTCGAACTTCAGGTCGCCGTGAACGACGCGAAGCGGAAGATCCTCGGCCGGCTCGGGCAGCGCGCGCGCCGCGTCCAATATCGCGCGGCCCACGGGCGCGACGTCGTCAAACAGGCGATGGTCCCGCTCCTCGGCCAGTGCTTCTTCCAGGGCGCGCAGGTGCACCGACGTATCGTGCAGCGCGATGCCCAGCGGGCGGAACGCGTGCTCCAACTCGTCCAGCGCGCCGTGGAAGCGCGCCACCAAGGCGCCGGCCGAGGCCGCCTGAGAGGCAGACGTGCAGCGCGCGAAGACCACGCCCGGCAGGCGGGTCATCAGACGCCACAGCCCATCCTCGCCCAGGTCGGCCACCAGCGCGCCCGCGCGCGTGGGCACCAGCTCCAGTGTCTCGAGGTCACGCTCCTTGAGCCGCTCCGTCACCGCACGGATGTTCTCGTGGATGCCGGGCTCGAAAATCGGGTTCACCCGCTGCAGCACGTACTCGACAGCGCCGTCGCGCACCGCGAAGCTCTGGTGCAGCAGCCCGATGGGAATCCGATCGACCTGCGGCGCCGCCAGGTCGAAGGCCGCAAGCGCGCGTTCCAGGCCCCCCATGCCGGAGAAATAGCATGCGCGAAGCCGTGCTGGTGGTGGACCACACCTGGGACGGGCAGCCGCTGCCCGAGCCGGACTGTACGCGCTTCACTCTCACACTGGACGAAGCGCATCTGGTGGTGCAGGTGGACGCCCCATTCCGCGATGACCCCCCTCCCCGGGCGCCGCCCGGCCCGACGGATCGGCTCTGGGAGTACGAGGTCGCCGAGCTCTTCCTGCTGGGCGACGACCAACGTTACCTGGAGATCGAGCTGGGCCCCCACGGCCACTACCTGGCGCTGGAGCTTCACGGCCCGCGCAACGTGCTGCACTCCGGACTACCTCTCGGCTACACCGCCTCGCGCGAGGGCGCGCGCTGGCGCGGCCGCGCCCGCGTCCCGGCCGCCTGGCTACCTCCGAGCCTGTGCGCCGCCAACGCCTACACCATCGCCGGCACGGGAGCCGAACGCCGCTACGCCGCAGCCTGCCCCGTGCCCGGCCCCACGCCGGACTTCCACCGGCTGGAGTGCTTCCCCCCGCTGCGCCTGGGCGCCTAGACAGGCTAGAGGGGCTAGACGACCGCGACGGCCTAGACGCTGCGCCCCCACAACGCCAGCCCGACCAGGCCGACGGCCAACAGCAGCGCCGTGGCCGGCTCGGGCACCGGCGTCGTCGCGACCGACGCGCCTCCCCGGGCGCGCAGGACCAGGGAGTCCCCGGCTTCCGTGGAAAGCCAGTCCGCCTGCAACGAGAGCTCCGGGCCCAGGTCCGGCAGCCGGATGTCCACGCCCAGGTGCAGGATGGCCGCAGCCAGCAGCACCTCGAAGACGTCGCCGGAGGTCGGCACGAAGCCGTCGAGCAGCAGCACCTGGATCACGCCCGACAGGTACGCGCTGCCCTCGACCACGACGCGATCGAAGTCGGACGCGTCGGTTCCAGCCAACTCGATCTCCAGCGTGGCGCCCGGGTCCTGCACGTAGTCGCCCTCGATCTCCACGTAGCCGGGTGAGTGGCCGGGTGCGAAGACGCCGGCCACGCGCACGTTCGCTCCCACACGGCCGCTGCCGCCGAGGTGGCCACCGCCGGCCACCTGGAGCCCGCGCCCGTGCCCGAACGCGTCGGCCGCCACCAGCTTCTCGACCTCGTCGTGCTGCCACACGATCACGTCGGACGGCGGGCTCGGAGGCGCCAACTCGGCGGGAACACCTGGAAGCATGGGGCGCAGCGACACCACCGTCGCCGGGGTCGCGACGGGCGGCGCGGGCTTGGCGACCGGGATAAGCGCGGGCGTCGGCGTGACCGGCGCAGGCTTCGGCGCTGCGGGAAGCGGCGCGGGCGTGAGCACCGGGAGCTTGGACGCCACGGGGGGCGGCGTCGGCTTCGCGACCGGGGGCTGAGACACGACGGGAGGCTGCGCCCGCGTGGCCGCCGGCGGCTCCAAGGCCACGGGGAGCGGCGTAGCCGTCGCTACCGGAAGCTTGGACATCGCGGGGGGCGGCGGCGGCTTCGCCACCGGGAGATCGGACGCCACCGGGCGCAGCGTCGGCTTCGCTACCGGGAGGTCGGACACGACGGGGGGCGGTGTCGGCGGCGCTCCCGGGAGATCGGACACGACGGGGGGCGGCGTCGGCTTCGCTACCGGTACAGCCCGGGGACTGGGCTCGAGCAACACCGGCTCCGCTCTGACCGCGCGCGGCGGCGGGGCCTTCGTCGTAGGCGCGTCGCTGCCGGCGGCAGGACTGGTGCTCGCTACGCGCGCGGTGGACGCTTCCCATTCCGGAGCCTTGCGCGCGCGCCGGTGCGGAGCCTCGACGACCGGGCCGACCGGGTCTCGATCCCAGGCCGGCAGCGGAACCCGCTCCCGATCCACGGTGACGGGCGGCGGGATGTCCCCGCCCCCGGCGCGTGCCCGAACCAGGTCCGGGCCGGTGACGGAGGCGGGGACGTCGATCCCGCTTCCCGGCTCAGGGTCGGCAGCGGTCGCGGTCGCGCCCGGCAGACGGACGCGACGCCGAGGGCGCCGCGAAAGCGGATCGCTGGCCGACGCCCGCGTGCGCACGTCCTCCAGGACGACGCTCCGCGGCGGGCGAAGCCACGGCGGCTGCCACGGCGCGGCATCGGCGACTACGACCCCAGCGTGCAACCCGGCCTCTGCCGCCGGAGCGTCCGCGTCGGTGTGGAGAGCGAGCCCTGCGGCAGCAGTGCCCAACACGAGGCCGGCTCCCAGAGCCAGGCGCAAGGGGGATGCCGCGGCGAGAAGCCGGCGTCGGAGCATGGGCTGCAGCATGGGGGCCTCCGGAAACGTCCTTCCCGGGGCGGGTTCATCTTAGACCCGATCGGGAGCCGGGGTAAAGCGGGATCTGTGCGGGCGGCTCGGCCATTCCGCCTGCGCAGCGCCCCTCAGGACCCGCTCAGGCCCAAGTAGAACGTGTTTCAATTCGCTCCCACGGCGCTATCCTCGCCCGCCCGGCCCGAGCTTGGGCCGTCCAGGAGTCTCCCCATGCGCACCGAGCTCTGCGAACGCCTCGGCATCGAGTTCCCGATCTTCGCCTTCACCCACTGCCGCGACGTGGTCGCCGCGGTGTCCAACGCCGGCGGCATGGGCGTGCTGGGCTGCGTGGCCTACAGCGCCGAGCAGATGGCCGTCGAGATGAAGTGGATCGACGAGCACACGGACAAGCCCTACGGAATCGACATCGTCATTCCCGGCAAGTACGAGGGCAAGGGCGAGGAGCTCGACGCGGCGGCTCTGGAAGAGAAGCTGCGCAGCATGGTTCCCCAGGAGCACCGCGACTTCGCCAAGAAGCTGCTGGCCGACGCCGGCGTTCCCGAGCTTCCGGAAGGCGAGAAGACGCGCGAGCTGCTGGGCTGGACGGCAACCACGGCGGGGCCGCAGGTGGAGCAGGCGCTGAAGAGCGACCAGGTGAAGCTCGTCGCCAACGCGCTGGGCACGCCGCCGGCCGACGTGGTCAAGGAGATCCAGAGCGCCGGCCGCCTGGTGGGCGCCCTGTGCGGCAGCCCCAAGCACGCGCTGGCGCACAAGGCCGCGGGCTTGGACTTCGTGATCGCCCAGGGCACCGAGGGCGGCGGCCACACCGGCGAGGTGGGCAGCATGGTGCTGTGGCCCCAGGTGATCGACGCGGTGGCGCCGATGCCCGTGCTGGCGGCCGGCGGCATCGGCAACGGACGCCAGATGGCGGCGGCCCTGGCCATGGGCGCCCAGGGCGTGTGGACGGGTTCCATCTGGCTGGCCGTCGAGGAAGCGGCCGCGGAGCCGGCGGAGAAGCAGACCTACATCAACGCCGGCATCCACGACACCGTGCGCTCGCGCTCCTGGACCGGCAAGCCGGCCCGCATGCTGCGCAACGACTGGACCGAAGCCTGGGAGCGCCCCGACACACCCGACCCGCTGGGCATGCCGCTCCAGTTCATGGTGACCTCCGAAGCGGTCTCGCGGACGCACCGTTACGCGGACAAGGCACGCAACGTGGCCTTCAACCCGGTCGGCCAGATCGTCGGCGAGATCAACGCCGTGGAGCCCACGCGCGACGTGATCGTGCGGCTGGTCGAGGAGTACCTAGACGCGGTGGAGCACTTGAACTCGCTCCAGCCCGAGGTCTAGGCGGTGCCGCGGGCGCAGGCCAACGGCATCGAGCTCGAGTACGAGTGCTTCGGCGAAGACGGTGCCGAGCCGCTGTTCCTGGTGATGGGCCTCGGCTCCCAGATGATCGGCTGGACCGAGCCCTTCTGCGAAGGACTCGCCGCGCGCGGCCACCGGGTGGTGCGCTTCGACAACCGCGACGTGGGCCTCTCCACCAAGCTCGAGGACGTGGAGCACGACAACGTGCTCGAGGCCATGCGCAACACCCAGGCCGGCAAGCCGGTGCGGGGGGTCTCGACCGCGCCCACGTGGTGGGCGCCTCCATGGGCGGCATGATCGCCCAGGAGCTGGCCATCGGCTTCGGCGACCGCGTGCGCACCCTGACCTCGATCATGTCCTCCACCAGCGAGCCGGGCCTTCCGCCGCCCCAGCCCGAGGCCCTGCAGATCCTGCTGGGTGCGCCCGCCACCACCCGCGAAGCAGTGGTCGAGAACTCACTGAGGACCTGGAAGGTGATCGGCAGCCCGGGCTTCCCCTTCGACGAGGCGCGGATCCGCGCCCGCGCCGAGGTGTCCTTCGATCGCTGTCACCATCCCGCGGGCATCGGCCGGCAGCTGGTAGCGGTCACCGCGTCGGGAAGCCGGCGCGAGGCCCTGGAGAAGCTCTCCACCCCGACGCTGGTGATCCACGGCGAGGACGACCCGCTGGTGCCGGTGGAGTGCGGCCGGGCCACGCTTGAGGCGGTACCCGGCGCGCAGGGCCTTTTCATCCCCGGCATGGGTCACGACATGCCGGTAGAGCTCTACGAGACGCTCACCGACGCCATCGCCGGCCACGCCGCGGCCCATCCCATCCGTTAGCCCGGCGGTGGTAGGATCCGTTGGATGCCTACCCGCCCTGAAGACGTCGGACTCTCCAGCGAGCGCCTGGCGCGCATCGACTCGCACTTGAAGCGCCGCTACCTGGATCCGGGCAAGATCGCCGGCGCCCTGACCCTGGTGTTCCGGCGCGGCCACGTGGCCTGGCTCTCTCCCCAGGGCCTGATGGACCGCGAGCGCGGCGTGCCCATGGCCGAGGACACGATCTTCCGCATCTTCTCCATGAGCAAGCCGGTGACCTCGGTGGCGCTGATGCAGCTCTACGAGCACGGCCACTTCCAGCTCGACGACCCGGTGCACAAGTCGATCTCCGCCTGGAAGAACCTGCGCGTGTTCCAGGCCGGGAGCTACCCGCAGTTCGCCACCGCGCCCTGCGAGCGGCCGATGACGATCCGCGATCTGCTGACGCACCAGTCGGGGCTGACCTACGGCTTCATGCAGCGCACCAACGTGGACGCGGCCTACCGAGAGCTCGGCATCGGCTGCCTGGACAAGCGCTTCGACGGCGACCTGGACGACATGGTCGCGCGGCTGGCGGAGCTACCGCTGGAGTTCTCGCCGGGCCAGGCGTGGAACTACTCGGTCTCCACCGACGTGTGCGGACACCTGATCGAGCACTTCTCCGGCGAGCGGCTGGACGAGTACTTGCGCCGCCACGTCTTCGAGCCGCTGGGCATGGAGGACACCGGCTTCCAGGTGTCCGACGAGAAGATCGAGCGCTTCGCCGCCAACTACACCCGCGGGCCCGGCAAGGAGCTGATCCTCGGCGACGACCCGGAGCGCAGCCACTACCGCCGGCCGCCGCGGCTACTGGGCGGAGGCGGAGGGCTCGTCTCCACCGCCGGCGACTACTTGCGCTTCTGCCGCATGCTGCTGGGCGGCGGCGAGCTGGACGGCGTGCGCATCCTGGGCCCGCGAACCCTGGCGCTGATGACACGCAACCACATCACCAGCGGCCTCGACACCGCCCAGGCCGCCGCGGGCATCTACACCGAGGTGGCCGCGCCGGGAACCGGCTTCGGCCTGGGCTTCTCGGTGACGCTGGATCCGGTGCGGACGGGCGTCACCGGATCGGCCGGCGAGTTCGCCTGGGGCGGTGCCGCCAGCACGGTGTTCTGGGTCGATCCCGTCGAGGACATGATCGTGATCTTCATGACGCAGTTCATGCCCTCGGGCACCTTCAACTTCCGCGGCCAGCTGAAGTCGATCGTCTACGGCGCGATCACCGACTGAGGCCAACCTGCGTAGAGGGACGTTTCTGCGTAACTGCACGCAGTACCACTCCTGCACGGAGGGA
Organism: Deltaproteobacteria bacterium; assembly: GCA_019310195.1. Lineage (GTDB taxonomy): Bacteria > Myxococcota_A > UBA9160 > UBA9160 > JAFDET01 > JAFDET01. The sequence continues at coordinate 1,920 of JAFDET010000046.1, read as the reverse complement.
CGTTCCTGCGTAACTGCGCTGAGTGCCACACCTCCAAGAGTGGTACTGCGTGCAGTTATGCAGGAACGTCCCTCCGTGCAGGAGTGGTACTCGCTGCACTTATGCAGGGCTAGGCGGCGGCGCGTTCGGGGGTGTAGCGGACGCGCATCTCGGTGCAGCTTCGCACCAGGGCCGAGGGCTTGAGCTGCGGGCCGCCGGCCGAGTACTCCATGTCCGGCAGGCGCCGCAGGATCTCGGTGAAGGCCACGCGCATCTCCATCCGCGCCAGGTTCGCGCCCAGACAGAAGTGCGGGCCGATGCCGAAGGCCAGGTGGTGGGGCTTGCGGTCCACGATGAAGCGGTCCGGCTCGGAGAACTGGTCCGCATCGCGGTTGGCCGAGGGATAGCAGAGCAGCACCGTCTGCCCGGCTTCCATCCGCTGACCGCGCACCTCGGTGTCCTGGGTGACGGTGCGGCCGAAGCTGTGCACCGGCGAAACCAGGCGCACCGCCTCTTCCATGGCGTCGGGGATCAGCTCCGGGCGCGCGATCAGCTTCTGGCGCGCCTCCGGGTTCTCGATCAGCAGCTGCATGGCGCCCGAGATGGCGTTGCGCGTGGTCTCGTTGCCGGCCACCAGCAGCACCACCATCAGCTTGATCAGCTCGTCATTGGCCAGCTCCACGCCTTCGGCGTCGTCCATGAAGAGTTCCGGGTTCTCGTCGAAGGTCTCGAGCAGGCCCTCGTCCTTGGCCGCCACCAGCTTGCTCACCAGGTCTTCGCGGGGCTCGCGGCGGCGCTGCTCGATGATCTCGCTGATGTAGTGCGAGTACTCCACGTAGGCCGTGCCCGCCTTGGCAACGATCTCCGGCTTGTCGAGGTTGCCCTCGCCGCCGATCATGTCGTCGGACCAGTGGTGGAAGCGCTCCCGGTCCTCCTTGCGGATGCCGATCATCTCGGCGATCAGCAGGAGCGGCAGCGGCACGGCGATGTCGTGCACGAAGTCGCACTCGCCCGCGGGCGCGACCTCTTTCAGCACGTCATCGCACAGGCCCCGGAACACGTCCTCCCAGTGCTTCACCATGCGCGGCGTAAAGCCGCGGTTCATGAGCTTGCGCACGGCGGTGTGGCGCGGCTCGCCCTCGTCGATCAGGCCCAGCTTGATGGGGTTCCCGGGGCGGACGCCGTGCTCGGAGGTGAACCGCGTCTGGTCCTTCGAGACCTCCAACACGTCGTCGTACTTGCTGATCACCCACAGGTTGCTCTTCTCGGCCCAGTAGATCGGAGCGTTCTCGCGCAGCCAAGCCATGCGCGCGGGCATCTCCTCGTCCCAGTTGGCCGAGTCCATGTAATCGACATCCACATGCATGGGGATCTCCTCATTCCTCCGGCAGGAGGGCTGCAACCACGTCTGCAAAGAAGCGGACCTGCTTGGGCAGGCCGTCTTCGGTCAACAAGTCCTCCCGGTCCAGGGCCTGGACCAGGGGTGCGATCGTGAAGGCGCCGACGGCGAGGTGGTAGAAGGCCAGCACCAGCAGCGGGATCTGGTCCGGATCCCAGTGGCGTGCCCCCGGGTGGGCCCGAACCGCTTCCTCTGCCTTCGCCAGAGCGGGCTTGAACCACTCGCGCAGGATCGGGGAGAGGTGGGTGCCCCCATTGAGCACCTCGTGCTGCACCAGTCGCGGCAGGTTCGGGCGCAGAGCCAGCAGCTCGAACATCTGCGCGGTGAACTGCTCGCGGTCGGGGCGCACGTCGCCGGCTTCGAGGTAGCCGGCCATGGCCTCGAGCAGCGGCTGCATGCCGCGCTCGAGCACGGCGGAGTAGAGCGCCTCCTTGCCGGCGAAATGGTTGTAGAGGCTGGGAATGCGCAGGCCGGAGGCGGCGGCCACATCGCGCAGAGTGGTGCCGGCGTAGCCCTTCTCGGCGAACAGACGCTCGCCAGTG
>JAFDET010000268.1 GCA_019310195.1 Deltaproteobacteria bacterium | reverse complement strand
GCTACTACGCCAGCGCGCTCCTGGACCACGTGGAGCCGCGCCCGGCCGACGACGGCCACCGCCACGCCCTGCTCCAGCTCATGGTCCCGGAGATCCAGAAGATCATCGACACCGAGGGCGTCTTCCGCGTGCCGAAGAACGCCGGCTGCTTCGTGGCCGCGATCTAGGCGCCGGAGCCGACCACCCGCTCGAGGTACTTCTTCACGTACTTGCCGAGTACGTCGGCCTCGAGGTTCAGCGGGTCTCCCGGCTTGCGCTCGCCCAGGATGGTGACCGCCAGCGTGTGCGGAATCAGCGCCACGTCGAATCCGTCGTCGCGCACACCCACCACGGTGAGCGAGACGCCGTCGATGGCCACCGATCCTTTTTCGACCAGCAGGTCGGCGAACTCCGCGTCGCAGGCGACGTAGAAGCGCACGTCGTCGCCGTCGCGCTCCAGGCGCTCGACGCGGCCGGTGGCGTCCACGTGGCCCTGGACGATGTGCCCGTCCAGGCGCGCGTCGGCGCGCATGGCGCGCTCCAGGTTGACCCGGGTGCCCTCCCCCAGCCCGGCCAGGGAGGTGCGCTCCAGGGTCTCGCGGATCGCCTCGAACGAGAGCACGCCGCCCGCCACGTCCACCACCGTCAGGCAGGCTCCGTTGACGGCCACGCTGTCGCCGAGCTTCACCCCTTCGCTGACCTCGGGAGCCTCGATGGCGAAGCGGATTACCTCGCCACGCGGCTCGGCCGACGCGACCTTGCCCACGGCTTCGATGATTCCCGTGAACACGGCTAGAGCGGGAAGCGCGCGTCGATCTCGCGCAGCATGCGATCGCGCACGACCGCATAGTCGGCCGCGAGCTCGATCGGCGGATTCGGAACCTGGGACTCCACGCCCTCCAGCTCCATCTGGTGGTAACGGAGCTTGTAGTCCGTGAACTTGAGGCCGTGGGCGGTGGAGATCACCACCACTTTGTCGTCCTTCTCGATCTCGCCGCGCTCCAGGAGCTTCAGCATGGCCGCCAGGGCCACGCCGGTATGGGGACAGTTGAACAGGCCGGTGCGGTCGGCGTGCATGGCCGCCTCCACCAGCTCTGCCTCGCTGGCCTGCTCGACGATGCCGTCGTAGCGCTTCAGGGCGTCGATGGCCTTCTGGTAGGACACGGGATTCCCGATCTGGATCGCCGAGGCCACCGTGGGCCGCGCGGCAATCGGCTCGAAGACCTCGAAGTTCCTCTGGTACGAGAGGTAGAGCGGGTTGGCGTTCTCGGCCTGGGCCACGGCGATGCGCGGCTGCTTTTCGATGAGCCCCAGGTCGAGCATCAGGTCCAGGCCCTTGGCCAGCGCCGACACGTTGCCCAGGTTTCCGCCCGGGATGATGATCCAGTCGGGCACCACCCAGTCGGCCTGCTGCACGATCTCGATGCCGACGGTCTTCTGGCCCTCGACGCGCAGGCTGTTCATGGAGTTGGCCAGGTAGATGCCGTCCTTCTCGGCCACCTGCTTGACGATCTCCATGCAGCCGTCGAAGTCGGTGTCCAGCTCGAAGACGATGGCCCCGTTGGCCACCGGCTGGATGAGCTGGGCCAGGGAGATCTTGCCCCGGGGCAGGAACACGATGGCCGGGATGCCCGCCGCCGCCGCATAGGCCGACAGCGCCGCCGAGGTATCCCCGGTAGAGGCGCAGGCCACGGCGCGGATCGCCTGCCCGCGCGCGCGCATCTCGTTCACCATGGACACCAGCACGGTCATGCCCAGATCCTTGAACGAGCCGGTGTGGGAGTTGCCGCAGAGCTTGATCCACAGGTCCTCGAGGCCGATCTCGCGCCCGTAGCGCTTGGCCCAGAAGAGATTGCTGTGGCCCTCGAACATCGACACGACGTTGTCCGGGTGGACCTCGGGGCAGACCCACTCCTTCTTGCCCCAGACGCCCGAGCCGTAGGGCCAGTCCGTACTGTGGGCGCGCGAAGCGAAGAGCGCCTTCCACTCCTCGGCGGAGGTCTTGCGCAGCTCGTCCTTGTCGTGGACCACCTGGAGCAGGCCGCCCTCGGAGTCCGTGTACCGGACCTCGTCCAGGGGGTAGCGCTCCTGCTCGTTGCGGAGGCTCTGGAACCACGCGCGGTACTGGGGCTTGGCGTCGCTCACGTCTCGTCCTCGATGCGCAGGAACAGGGTCGGGGCCGTCACGTCGGGCAGGCGGTCGACCTCCGCGAGGGCGGCGCGCACGGCCGCCTCCCGCACGGGATGGGTCAGGATCACGACCGGGACCGACTCGGCCTCGGAGCCGCGGGCCTGCTGGATCACCGACTCGATGCCGATTCCCTGCTCGCCCAGCGCACCGGCGATGTGGGAGAGAACGCCCGGCCGGTCCAGCGCGGTGAAGCGCAGGTAGGCGCGCCCGTACAGATCGCCCAGGGACACCATGGGTCGGGGTCGCAGGTGCTGGGGCGCGTAGGAGAGCGGCGCCACGCGTCCTGCGCTGCCCCGACGCAGCTCGCGGGCGATCTCCATCAGGTCCGCGACTACCGCGCTGGCGGTGGGCATCTCGCCCGCGCCGGCGCCGTAGAAGAGCGTGGGGCCAACCGCGTTGCCGTGCACGGCGATGGCGTTCATGGCTCCATCCACGTGGGCCAGCAGGCTGGTCGCCGGAATCAGCGTGGGGTGAACGCGCGCCTCGATGCGCCCGTCCTCGTGGGCCTTGGCAATGCCCAGCAGCTTGATCTTGCAGCCGAAGCGCTCGGCGGCCTCGAAGTCCAGCGGCGTGAGCCCGCGGATTCCCTCGGTGGGGATGTCCTTGAAGGTGAGCCGCGCCCCGAAGGCCATGGCCACCAGCAGGGTCAGCTTGTGGGCGGCGTCGATCCCGTCCACGTCGAAGCTGGGGTCGGCCTCGGCGTAGCCCAGATCCTGAGCGCGCTTCAGCACCACCTCGAACGGCTCCCCGGAACTCTCCATCTGGGTGAGCACGTAGTTGGTGGTGCCGTTCATGATGCCGTGCAGGCTGGTGATCTGGTTGGCCGAGAGCCCCTCGCGCAGGGAGCGCAGGATGGGGATCCCGCCGCCCACGCTGGCCTCGAAGGCCACGTCCACGCCGCGCTCGGCGGCGGCGTCGAAGATCTCGGCGCCGTGGAGCGCGAGCAGCGCCTTGTTGGCCGTGACCACGTGCTTGCCGCGCTCGATGGCGGCCAGGGTAAGCCGACGCGCCACGTCGTAGCCGCCGATCAGCTCCACGACGATCTGCACCTCGGGGTCGTCCAGCAGCCCTTCGCTGTCCGAGTCGAAGCGCACTCCCGACAGGTCCACGCCCCGGTCCGTGTCCAGGTCCAGGTCGGCGATGCGCACCAGCCGCAGCGGGAAGCCCAGACGCTCGGAGATCACCTCGGCGTTCTGCTGCAGCACCTTCACCACGCCGGTGCCGATGGTGCCCAGCCCGACCAGACCGATGCCGACGCCGTCCTTGCCCATCACACCCTCGCCTCGCGCAGGAAGCGCCGGATGCCACGCACCGCCTGGCGGATCCGGTGCGCGTTCTCCACCAGGGCGAAGCGCACGTAGCCCTCGCCGTGCTGGCCGAAACCGATGCCCGGAGACACGGCCACCTTGGCCTCGGCGCACAGGTGCTTGGAGAAGCCCAGGGAGCCCAGCGACCGCAAGCGCTCGGGGATCGGCGCCCACACGAACATGGTTCCCAGGGGCTTCTCGATCTTCCACTGGCCGTCGCCCGGCGCGGCCAGCGCGTCGATCAGCACGTCGCGACGCTCGCGGTAGGTTGCGGCCGCATTGGCCACGCAGTCCTGAGGCCCGCGCAGAGCCACGATGGCGCCCACCTGGATGGGCGTGGGGATGCCGTAGTCCAGGTAGCTCTTGATGCGCGTCAGGGCGGCGATCATCTCGCGATTGCCGGCGGCGAAGCCCACCCGCCAGCCGGCCATGGAGTGGCTCTTGGAGAGCGAGCCGAACTCGATGGCCACCTCTCGAGCACCGGGCACCTCCAGGATGCTCGGCGGCCGGTAGTCGTCGAAGCAGATCTCGGCGTAGGCGAAGTCGTGGATCACCATCAGGTCGTTGGCGCGCGCGAAGGCCACGATCCGCTCGAAGAAGGCCCGGTCCACCACCGTCGTCGTCGGGTTGTGGGGGAACGACAGGATCAGCATCTTGGGCTTGGGCCAGGTGCGCTCCATGGCCTGCTCGAGGTTCTCGAAGAAATCCGAGTCGGGCGTGAGCGGCACGTGGCGCAGGTCGCCGCCGGCGATGATCACCGAGTACTGGTGGATCGGGTACGTGGGGTCGGGACACAGAACGACGTCGCCCGGCCCGATCGTCATCAGCACGAAGTGGGCCAGTCCCTCTTTGGCCCCGATCACCGCCATGCACTCGCTGTCGGGATCCACGCCCACGCCGCAGTTGCGCTCGTACCACTCGGAGATCCCGCGGCGCAGGTTGGGCAGCCCGCGCGAAGCCGAGTAGCGGTGGTTGCGCGCGTTGCG
>JAFDET010000267.1 GCA_019310195.1 Deltaproteobacteria bacterium | reverse complement strand
GAGCAGGTCCATGCCCTGGCGATCGCAGCTCGACGCGTAGTACGCGCCGCAGCCCAACAGCGCCTGCTGCTCGGGCGTGAAGGCGGTGGAGATCGTGCCGAGGCGCGAGAAGATGAAGTTGAGCGCGCCCCCGGGCGGGCGATCGGACAGGAATGGATCCGCCGGGACCGGGAAGGGCGAGTCGCCCCACAGGCCGAAGGCGCCCTCGCCGCACGTTGAGGATGCCCGCGGCGTCCGGGTTGAGGAAGGTGATCGCCAGGTCGTAGAGCGTCGTGCTGCCGCCGAACAGCAGGGCCAGGCCCGAGACGATGGGGATCTCCTCGAACGCGCCGCCGAAGCCGGTGGTGAGGACGTCGCTGCTGCCGAAGATGTTGAAGCCGCACTCCGTCGGCGCCAGGTCCGTGAAGCCGATGCTGGCGGCGCAGGCGAAGTGGAAGAAGCTCTGGTTGGCGGGATGGTTCTTCAGGATGTCGCGGAGGTTGCTGTCCTGGGACGCGCGCTTGCGGGCCTCCAGGATGCGCGTGTTCTGCACCTCGCTCTTGCGCCCAGGCCCGTCCCCCGACGGGGCGAAGCCGCCGCGGCCCCAGGTGGACGTGGAGTTCCCACTAGCACCCACTAGAATGGCAGCAAAGTTGCCTTCGGTGTTGGGAATAAAGCCCGCCATCTCGGCGGCGGGGTAGGGCGACGTGATCACGGTGCCCAGGCAGCCCCGGTTCTGGCCGTGCTGCGGATCGCAGCGCTCGGTGCTCATGCCCCAGCGCGGACGGCCCGTGTAGGGATCCACGTTGCGCGAGTACTTGTTGATGACGTCGATGCGCGCGAAGTCGTCGAACCCGTAGTAGTCCATCAGGGCGAAGCTGAAGCGCTTCCAGCGCCATTCCAGGCGGCCGCCGAACTCCATCCCCTTGGCGCTGTCCCACCAGTTCATGGGCTGGGTCTCACCGGCGAGGCCTAGCCCGGTGGCCGAGTGGGCGAAGAGGCCCAGGCACTTTCCGAAGACCGGGCGCGGCGAGTAGGGCTCGCCGCAGCGCCCGAGGTCGTTCGGCTCGAACTCATCCACCAGGGCGGCCAGCTCCAGGCGCACGTCCTGTAGGGGGCCCACGTCGTAGAAGGAGTAGACCGCGCGAACGGCCCACAGGGCGATACGCGACTCCTCCAGGCTGGGCAGGGAAGCGAGGCCCAGGTCCTGGGGGTTGATCTTGTCGGCCACGCGGAAGACGTCGGTCTTGGCCCAGACGATGTTCTGCTTGCCGATCCGCAGCCACAGGGCGCCGTCGGCCATCTCGATGTCGAGGTAGGCCTCCTTCAGCTCGCGCTCGTCCGACTGACTGGCACCGTGGTTCCACTCCAGCTGGCTCTGGCTGAAGTTCTGGTCGAAGGACGACTGGTCGTCGGTGCGCAGGTAGTTGCGGAAGGCCGCGCTGGGGAAGTAGAGGCCCGACGCCTCGGTCTTGGACAGGTCGCCGGCTTCGCGGACCGGGGTGAGCGGCCAGGGCCGGTAGTACTTGAGCTCCTCGATGTTCAGCGCGATGTCGCGCGGCTGCGCGCCGAACGGGATGCCCATCGGCTCGGGCCAGCCCGCGCCCTGAGGCTTGAAGGTGGGAGAGTTCGGCGGCGGCGGCGGCAGCGCCGCGCCGCCTATCCTCCCGGCCGCGGTCGAACCCGCGACCAGCGAGGAGACCTTCCGCCAGCCGAGCTTGCACGAGTCCGACTGGACCGTGCTGATCGCGCAGGATTCGCCGGCCTCCAGCGGGCTGACGGCGTTGGGGATGAAGCGGAACAGGCCGGGGCCCTCGGGAAGCTGGTCCTCGGGCCGCCACGGAATCTCCCAGGTGATGCCCTCTCCGTTGAGCGGCCCGCGGACCCGGTTGGCGGTGATCTTGTACTCGCCGTACTTGCCGGCGACCAGCGGGGCGGGGTCGTCCTTGGTGCCCAGGATCAGGTCGGGGCCCCTGTTCTCGTAGGCGCCCTGGAAGAGGGAGTCCATCACCGTCGTGACCTTGCGCGAACGGTGGGAGCCGCTGCCCCCGCTGTACCGGGCGAAATCCGGATGGCCGAAGGTGGTGCCGGTGAACTGGCTCTCCTTCCCGTCGGTGCGCCAGTTGGGCAGCGCGACGATGCGGTCGCCCAGGTGGTCGACGCTGTTGGGCGCCAGGTAGCAGGCCTTGCGCCAGACGCAGTCGTAGCGGACCTCGACCCGGGCGTAGGCGGACATGGCGCTGAACGGGCCGAAGCCGTCCGGTGCGATGTCGAGCTCCGCCTCCAGGTTCAACACGAACTGCATCTGGGACAGGTCGTAGTCGTACTCGAAGTTGTTGTTGAGCGTCCGGATGATGGCTTCACCGAAGCCATGGATCTGGAGCCGGCCGTCGAAGAACTCGAACGCTCCGGCCGATCGCGGAATCGAGAGTGCGGTCGCCGCCACCAGCAAGACCAACCACGCGGCACGCCTCGTCATACGCTCCCCCCTGCGTCGTCGAGGAACGGACCGCACCCACCCGCGCTGGGCTGCCATGCTGTGCTTCCCCCGACTCGACGCCTCGGTACCCCTGCGGCGGACCGGCTTCCGGCGGACTTCACAGGGCGCGCGAGCCCCACCGGCAACCAAGCCTCCATCCGCTCGCAGTTATACCCTGAATCCCACTGCGGAAACAACGGAATTCCGGTCCAGGAACTTGAGCCCTGTTTGGTCTCAAGTTCCTGGATTCTTGTGCGGATCGGGACTCGGGGGAATCCGGGAGGCGGATCTCAGGCGTCGTCCCCGGGCGCGGGCCGGCGCGTGGCCTTCTTGCGGGAAGAGGCCTTGGCTGCGGTCTTGGTGGCCTTCTTGCGGCCGGCGGCCTTCCGGGTCGGGGTCTGAGTCGTGGCCTTCTTGCCGGAGGCCTTCACGGTGGTCTTCTTCTTTCGGGTGGTGGTCTTTCGCCCCGCCTTCTTGGTACCCGACTTCTTCTTCTTCTTGCGGGTGGTCTTGCGTCCGCCCTCACCCGCCTTCCGGGGCGGGAACTCGAAGCCGTGGCGGCCGTTCTCCTTGAGCACCAGGGTGGCGGAGAAGGGCCGGCCGTAGCGGGAGGTGAAGTCGGTGAGCACGTCGGTGCGGCGGTTGGCCAGATAGACCAGCGCCTCGTCGCGGGTGATCTCGCGCTTGCAGACGGTCCGCGGCAGGGCGAAGCCGCAGCCCTTGGGGAGCTCCGGGTCCTTGCCGCTCTCCAGCTCCTTCAGCTTGCGCTCGCAGAGGAACTGGGTCGGCGACTCGACGATGCCGCAGTCCTCGTCGAACGGGCAGCGGCCCAGCGGCTCGGGATTGACGTCGTAGTCGGGCTGATCGCTGGCCGCGTCGTCGCTCGAGCCCATGGAGCGGACCTTGACCTTCCATTCGTCGCGCAGGATCTCGAGCTCGCCCTTGTAGAGGCGCCCGTCCCGGGCCATGAACCCGTCCAGGACGCCGGTCTTGCCCTCCTTGAGCAGCAGGGCGGCGTGCCTGCGATCCAGGTAGCGGCCCGAGGTGTCCTTCCACAGCACCAGGGGGCAGCGGTCGTCTTCCTCCCCCTTCTTCCGCTGGGTCCGCTCGCAGGTGTAGAACCAGGCGGCCTCGTAGACCGGGCGGCCGCACACCGGGCACTCGCCGATCGGCTCCTCGTGGCCGTAGAGGTCCTCGTACTCGAAGGTCTTGGCGATCTCGACGATCTCGCGGGTGTAGTCCTCGATCTCGCGCATGAAGTCGCGCGACGAGCGCTCGCCCTTCTCGACCTGTGCCAGATGGTGCTCGATCTCGCCGGTGAGCTCGGGCGAAGAGATCCGGTCGGCGCGGATCCGCTTCAGGATGTCGATCAGGCGGATGCCCTTCACCGTCGGCCGCAGGGCCTTGCCGGTCCGCACCACGTAGCCCTTGCGGATCAGGTTCTCGATGATCTCGGCGCGCGTGGCGGGCGTACCGATGCCCTTCTCGTGGAGCGCGGCCGCCAGATCCTCGTCCTCGATCTGCTTGCCGGCGTTCTCCATCAGGGAGAGGATGCGCCCCTCGGTGATGCGCGGCGGCGGCTTGGTCTCCTCGACCTCGAGCTCGGCGGCGCGGGTGGTCACGGCCACGTCGGACACCGCGTCGGCGCCCGGGCGCAGCGGCGGCAGCGTGCTGGACTCCTCGTCCTCTCCGCTGCGCGTCAGCACCGCGCGCCAGCCCGGCTCCTGGAGCGAGCGAGCTCGGGTGCGGAAGCGCTCGCCGGCGGCCAGCGTGACCCGCTCCACGCGCTCCCACACCGCGGGCGGGTGGAAGGTGCCCAGGAAGCGGCGCACCACCAGGTCGTAGAGCCGGCGGTCGTCGCCGGAGAGCCTGTCCCCCGGCAGCACGCCGGTCGGGATGATGGCGAAGTGGTCGGAGACCCGGCTGTCGTCGAAGGTGCGCTTGATGTTGGTGAGACCCTGCTTCTTCAGCCGCGCCGCCGCATCCGCGTAGTCGCCGAAGGCCACCGCCCCCTGGCGGTCGCCCGCGCCGGCGAAGGTGCGCATCAGCTCGTCGACGGTGGCGCGGTAGTCGTCGGGCAGGCAGCGCGAGTCGGTTCGCGGGTAGGTGAGGATCTTGTGCCCGTCGTAGCAGCGCTGGGCCGCGCCCAGGGTGCGCTTGGCCGACCAGCCGAAGCGCCGGTTGCCCTCGCGCTGCAGGCTGGTCAGGTCGAACAGCGGCGGCGCG
>JAFDET010000266.1 GCA_019310195.1 Deltaproteobacteria bacterium | reverse complement strand
CAGGGACGCCGCGTCGCCGGCGTCCTTCAGGTACCGGTAGTGCCCCTTCTTGTCCGTCTTGCGGATGTAGGGGTTGAAGGGCTCGCCCAGGATGCGGATCTCCGGGTGGCAGGCCATCGCCCGCTCCAGCGTCGTGCTCCCGCTGCGCGGGTGCGCAAAGAGCAAGAAGTTCGGTACGGCGGTGGGGCGCAGGGCGGCGAAGACCTCCGACTGGGCCACGGCCTGGGCGAACTCCCGCGGTTCGGTCGCCCGGGGGATAAGCGAGACGGCGAACGAGAAGCGCTGGAGCAGCGTATCCAGAAGAATAGGGTCGAAGACGAAGAGGCCGGCGCAGTTGTTGGCGCTCATGGCGAAGCGCTCGTCCGCCAGCAAGGCGTCCGGGTCGTCGCCGTGCACGATGCCCACCCAGGGCTTGCGATGCGCTGTTTCGGCGTCGCCCTCGCGGAAGGTCGCGCCTTCACACGCAGCAGCCGCGGCGCCGGCTCACCGTCGCCCCCCCGCAACGGCCCCGCCAACCACCCCCGAATCCGCCTCACGACCTGCACGGAGGGACGTTCCTGCATAACTGCACCCAGTGCCAGACCTGCACAGGGGGACGTTCCTGCATAACTGCATCGGGTACCACTCCTACCGCGCAAGACTGGTACCGAGTGCAGTTATGCAGGAACGTCCCCCAACGCAGGAGTGGTACTGGGTGCAGGGTCAGGCGTGGTCGAAGTTGGCGGCGCCGGTGTCGGCGTCCTCGAGCCGGTTGAGGGTGGTGGCGTCCTCGTAGATGGGGATGCCGGCGTCCTCGAAGAGCCCCCGCGTGCGGTCGGTGATGGCGCCCACCCGCGCCAGGGCGGGCATCATCAGGTCCTTGAACGAGTGGATGGCGTCCGGCGGCATGTCCGGCTTGATGCCCTGCTCGCGCGCCTCCTTCAGGCCGTTCAGGAAGTCGCCCAGGTCGATGTCCGCGTCCTCGATGGCCTTGCGGAAGCCGGGGTCCGGTGCGGAGCGGCCGGTGCCCTGGGGCCCGCCGGTGGCATCCACCATGGCCTTCAGCGCATCGAACGCGAACTGCGCCACGTCCTCCCGGTCGTCCGCGTGCATGTCGCCGAGGGTCTCGCCCACGTACACGTTGCCGAAGGCCACGTGCCGCGCCTCGTCGCGCAGCACCCCTTCCAGGATCGACTTCAGCAGCTCGCACGAGGTGGCGCGGCGCATGTTGTGGAACGCGCCCAGGGCCAGACCCTCCACCACCATGTTCATGCCGATGGCGATCTTCACCCAGTGGTCGGCCTTGAGCGTGTCGTCGATCAGGCTCTTCAGCACCGGCGACATGGGGTAGATCCGCGCCAGCTTGCGCACGTACTTCTCGAAGACCTCCACGTGGCGCGCCTCGTCCATGGTCTGGGTCGCCGCGTAGAGCTTGCCCTCGTAGTCGGGCACCGCATGGGTGAGCGCCGCCGCCGTCATCAGCGCGCCCTGCTCACCGTGCAGGAACTGGGAGAGCCGGTGGGCCCCCACGTTGGCGCGGAAGCTCTCCTGCTGGGTCTGCGAGAGCCGCTTCATGAACGGCAGCCGGTCGAAGCCGAAGCTGGCCTCGTCGATGAGCGGACGCGACGGATCGATCGGGGTGGTCCAGTCGATGTCCTGCTCCGCATTCCACTGGGCTTCCTTGGCCTTGCTGTACAGGTTGCGGAGCTTTTCGATGTCGATGTCGTAGTCGAACTGCCAGCAGATCTCCATCGGCGTCTCGAGAACGTCGGTGGTCTCCCAGTTCGTGCTCATCGGGCTTCCTCCAGGATCGTGCGACAGATCATGTCGTTCAAAGTGGTCAGGACGCGATCGGGTTCCAGGGGCGGGCGATCCAGCACCAGGAGCTGCATCGCCGTCATGTCGATCGCGTGGTGGATCAGGAAGGCCGCGGCCTCGGCGTCCAGGTCGGCGCGCATCAGGCCGCGGCGCTGGCCGAAGACCAGGAGCTCGCGCAGCCGCTCGATGCCCAGGGCCTGGATGCGTTCCCAGCGGGCGCGCACCTCCGGGTCGCGGTCCGCCAGGGCCAGCGCCACCAGGTAGATCGACGGCCGCTTGCGCAGGCGCTCGTAGGCGCGGCGCAGCCAGGCGGACATGGCCGCGCGCGGGTCGTGGCCCAGGAATCGCTCGCGGTCCGGGTCGCTGCGGCCGCGGGCCGAAACCCGCTCGCCCCAGGCGTCGATCAGCTCCAGCAGCAGTGCGCGCTTCTCCGGGAAGTGGTGGTAGACGGTGCCCACGCCCACCCCGGCCCGCGTTGCCACGTCGGCCATGGTGGTGCCGGCGTAGCCGCGCCGGGTGAAGAGATCCTCGGCGGCGGCCAGCAGCCGCTGGCGCGTCATCACGCCACGAGCCTGGGTTCGGCGGACCATGGGAGAGGATTCTGGACCAGCCGAAAACCGAATACAAGATCGGGTTCTCTGGCGAAAGTTCATTGAAAGCAGCCGTTTAAGAATCCTCGCTGGATCCGAACCAGCGCCCCACACCGGGTTCACGGCCCGCCGCGCCCCGCCTGCGCTATCTCAGCCGAACCCGAGGAGTCCCCCATGACGCACCGAGCCCTGCCGGTCCTCCTGTTCATCCTCCCCCTGGCGGCTTGCGGCCCGGAGGGGCCGAGCCGCCAGGCCTGGTCGCCGGACGCCGACGCCCAGGGCCACACGGCCGCCAGCGCCGCCACCGCCGCGGCCAACGCGGCCGCGGGTGAGGCGCTTCCGCTGGCCGACCCGCAGGATCTGGCGGACGCGGAGCGCGGCCTGGTGGCGCGCGACCCGCAGGTGGTGGTGAAGCTGGCCGATGGGAGCCCGGTCTGGGACACGTCGGCCTACGGCTTCATCGACGGCCCGGCGCCCGACAGCGTGAACCCCAGCCTGTGGCGGCAGGCCCGGCTGAACAACCACCACGGGCTCTACAAAGTCACCGACGGCGTCTACCAGGTGCGCGGCTACGACCTCTCGAACATGACGCTGATCGAGGGCGACAGCGGCTGGATCGTGGTGGACCCGCTCACCGCGAAAGAGACCGCGGCGGCGGCCCTCGACCTGGCGAACCGCAACCTGGGCGAGCGGCCGGTCAGCGCCCTGATCTTCACCCACAGCCACGTGGATCACTTCGGCGGCGTGCGCGGCGTGCTGACACCCGAACAGCTCGAGGAGGGCGCGATCCGAATCGTCGCGCCCCGGGACTTCATGGAGGAGGCCACCAGCGAGAACGTGCTGGCGGGAATCGCCATGAGCCGCCGCGCTACCTACATGTACGGCCGGAACCTGGCGCGCAGCGAGCGCGGCCACGTCGACTCGGGCCTGGGCAAGAGCCCGGCCTTCGGCAGCGTGGGCATCCTCCCGCCCACCGACCTCGTCGACCGCACGCCGCAGGAGATGCAGATCGACGGTGTGCGCTTCGTCTTCCAGCACGCGCCCGAGTCCGAGGCGCCGGCGGAGCTCACGTTCTACCTGCCCGATCGCAACGCCTTCTGCGGCGCCGAGATCGTCTCGCACACCATGCACAATCTCTACACGCTGCGCGGCGCCAAGGTGCGCGACGCGCTGAAGTGGAGTGGCTACATCGACGAGGCGATCCGCCTGTTCGGCGACGCGGAGGTCATGTTCGCCAGCCACCACTGGCCCATGTGGGGCAAACTGCGCATCGTCGAGTACCTGAAGAAGCAGCGTGACACCTACAAGTACATCCACGACCAGACCCTGCGCCTGGCCAACCAGGGCTGGACGCCGCGCGAGATCGCCGAGGTGCTGGAGCTTCCGGAGTCGCTGCGCCCCAGCTTCGCCAACCGCGGCTACTACGGCACGGTGCGCCACAACTCCAAGGCCGTCTACCAGTGGTACTTCGGCTGGTACGACGGGAATCCGGCTCAGCTCGATCCGCTGCCGCCTCAGGAGTCCGCGGCAAAGTATGTGGCCTTCATGGGCGGATCCGCCGAGGTGCTGCGCAAGGCGCAGGAATCCTTCGACGACGCCGAGTACCGCTGGGCCGCCACCGTGCTGGATCATCTGGTCTTCGCCGAGCCCGAGAACCCGCAGGCCCGCGAGCTGCTGGCCCGATCCTACGAGCAGCTGGGCTATCAGGCCGAGTCGGGGCCCTGGCGCGACGTCTACCTGAGCGCCGCCTACGAGCTGCGTCACGGAGGGCCGGAAACCAGCTTCAGCCTCAGCGCGGCCACCGACCTGCTGGCGCGCACGCCCATGGAGCGATTCCTGGAGGCCCTGGCCACGCGCGTGAATGGTCCGAAGGCCGACGGCAAGCAGATGACGATCAACTTCGTGCTGCCGGACGTGGACGAGAGCTACGTGCTCACGCTGGAGAACGCGGTCCTGCACCACGAGCGGCGCGCCCCGGATCCCGACGCCGGCGTCACGATCCGCGTGACCCGCGAGCTGCTGGTGCGGCTCTTCGGCGGTCAGGTCGGCGCGCGCGAGCTGGCCTTCTCCGACGAGCTGGACGTGGACGGCAGCCGCATGGACCTGCTGGCCTTCCTGCGCCTGCTGGACCGGCCGGATCCGACCTTCCCGATCGTGACGCCCTAGCGCATCCCGCGACCGGGCAGCGCTCCAGCGACGAGCGCAGCCGGGCGCGGATGCACGAGGGTGAAGGCCTCCCGCTCCTCCGGGGCTGCCAGCGGGAGCCCGAGTGAGGCAGAGTCCGTTCGTAGATCTGGAGCCAACTGGAACGCAACGTTCCCGAGCGATGAGGATCGCGAAGGCAAGCATCGAACGGAGTCGCGAGTCGAGACCGACCTGCGGCAAGGCAATGGGAGATCACGAGTGGCGTCGTTCGTCCTGATCCACGGGTCCTGGCATGGGGCCTGGTGCTGGGAGAATCTGGCTCCTCGCCTTCGGGACGAAGGCCATCGAGTGGTTGCCATCGACCTGCCTGCCCACGGCGAGGATCGAACTTCGCCGCTTCGCG
>JAFDET010000045.1 GCA_019310195.1 Deltaproteobacteria bacterium | reverse complement strand
CTGGCACTATGTGCAGTCAGGCCAGGGCGCTGGGGCGGGGGGCGATGGCTGCGAACCAGCGGCGCTGGTGGGGGGCGTCGTCGGGCAGCGGGAAGCCGGCGAAGCGCCGTCCGTAGTCGAGAGCGCCGAACCCGAAGATGTCCGCCATGCTGAAGCGGTTGCAGGCCACGAACTCTCGCTCGGCCAGCTGCGCGTCCAGGCGCTTCACGAAGCGCAGCGCGCCCTCCCGGAACGGAACCTCGGCGCCCGGGACCATCCGGCCCAGGGGCGGGCCCCAGTCCACCGGGATGTAGAGGCACTCCTCCAGCCGGCCTAGCCCCCGATCTCGGCGCGCTCCAGGGGCGTGGCGCCCAGTAGCGGCGGCTGTGGGTGGAGTTCTTCCAGGTAGCGGATGATCGCCATGGACTCGGCGAGCGCGGTGCCGTCGTCGAGCTCGACCACGGGCACGTTGCCGAAGGGGTTCTTGCGCTTGAACTCGGGAGTGCGCGTCTCGCGCACTCCCACGCCATCGATGCGCACGTGCGCGAGCGGGATCTCGAGACTCTTCTCGGCCAGGTACATGCGCACCCGGCGCGGTGCCGCCTGCGCCGGTCCAGAGCTTCACCGCACGCCCGGCAGGGCTACTTCACCTGGATCGTGGCTCGCACGATGGCCAGCGGCTCGGAGGTGCGCCCGCTCTCGCTGCCGCACTGCTCCAGGGCCTTGAGCGTCTCGCTGCCGTCGCTCACCTGGCCGAAGATGCTGTGCTTGTCGTCGAGCCAGGGCGTGGGCACGAAGGTCAGGAAGAACTGGCTTCCATCGGTGCCCGGTCCCCGGTTGGCCATGGACAGCAGGCCTGGCCGGTCGTGGCGCAGCCCCGGATCGAACTCGCCGTCGTACTCGTAGCCCGGGCCGCCGGTTCCGCTGCCCAGCGGACAGCCGCCCTGGGCCATGAAGTCCGTGATCACCCGATGGAAGGCGAGCCCGTCGTAGAAGCCGAGCCGCGTCAGGTAGATGGTGCTGGCCACGTGCCGCGGCGCCGCATCCGCGCGCAGTGTCACCGAGATGGGGCCATGGCTCGTCTCCAGCTCCCAGAGATAGGTGCGCTCCGGGTCGAACGCGCAGTCCGGGGGGGCGGCAAGCCGCGTGCGCCAGTCCGAGGCGCCGACGTCGACGCCCTGCTCGGCGATGAATGCATCGATGGTTGCAATGGGATCCGCGCTCATTTTGTACCTCCTAGCAGCCGGAAGAATCCGGTCTGCACCGTTCCGTCGCCCAAGGGCATCAGCTCGCGCAGGGTCGCATGAAGCGACGGCAGCGCAAGGTGGCGGTCCAGATCCGCCTGGCTCACCCACTGCTCCACCATGGCGAAGCGCGTAGGTTCGTTCCGGTCCTGCCACAGGTCGTAGGAGATGCATCCGGGCTCGCCCTGGGTGGGGCCGACCATCTCCGTCAGCGCGCGCCGCTGGAACTCCTCTCCGTGCTCGGGCTTCACCTTGAACTGCGCGATCACGCGCACGTGCTCGTCGGCCATGCTTCCAGTGCTCCTCTCCAGTGGGCTCGCTCAGGGGACCAGCAGGACCTTTCCGAGGTTCTTGCGGTCTTGGATGTAGTGGTGGGCCTCGGCGGCGCGATCGAAGGGGAAGCGCTGGTCGACCACGGGAGACAGCGAGCCTTCGGCAACCCACTCGAGCAGCGTCTCGGTCCATTCGCGGATGCGAGCCGTCTCGTCCCACAGGTGGCCCACGTTGACGCCGAAGACGCCCTTGTTGGCGCCCATCAGGGCGCGTGGATTGAAGCGCAGCCAGGGGGTGCGGACGAGGGCGCGGGCGACGGCCAGCAGGCTCCGTGTCTTGCCCCGAGAAGCGGCCGACATCCCGAACATGCCCAGGCGTCCGGTGGGCGCCAGGCAGCGGTAGCTCTTGGCGAAGGAGGAGCCGCCGACGGCGTCGAGGGCCAGCTCGACGCCATGCCCCGAGGTCAGGTCCCGGACGCGCGCCTCGAAGTCCTCGGTCGTGTAGTCGATGCAGGCCTCGACCCCGATCGACTTCAAGAAGTCGTGCTTGCGCGCCGAGGCGGTTCCGATGACGCGCGCCCCCAGACGGGCGGCGATCTGGATGGCGGCGATACCCACGCCGCCGCCCGCCGAGTGCACAAGCACCGTCTCGCCGGGCTTGAGGCTTCCCATCACTACCATGAGCTGGTACGCGGTCACGTAGTTGACCGGAAGAGCGGCTCCGCGATCCGCGTCCAACCCTGCGGGGCGCGTAAAGGCCTGGGCCTCCGGAACGCAGACCACGTCCGAATACCCACCGAAGCGGCACATCGCGATGACATCGCGGCCGATCCAGTCGGTTTCGACCTCCGAGCCCACGGCATCGACTTGCCCGGACACTTCGTAGCCCGGGACCACGGGCATGCGCGGCAGATCCGGGTAGATGCCGAGCCGTCCCGCCACGTCGGCGAAGTTGACGCCGCTGGCCTCTACGCGGATCCGGACCTCGCGGGGACCGGGCAGCGCGTCGGGGGCCTCTCGGACCTCGAGTACTTCGGGCGGCCCCGCCTTGGGAATCCAGACCTGTCGCACGGGGCGCCTCCTGCCTAGCCCTGTCTAACTGGCCAGCTCGGCAACCGCGTCGCGGATGTCGTCGGCGCTCTGATGGAAGATCGGCAGGTCGCTGCGCCGCCAGCGGACCCGTCCATCG
This sequence comes from Deltaproteobacteria bacterium, assembly GCA_019310195.1. Lineage (GTDB taxonomy): Bacteria > Myxococcota_A > UBA9160 > UBA9160 > JAFDET01 > JAFDET01. Next base: position 25,700 of record JAFDET010000045.1, on the reverse strand, counting down.
CGGCCCACCAGCACCAGGGCCCGCTTGGCCATGCCCAGGAAGTTCACCGCGCCGTACATCTTGCAAACGGTGCCGCCGGAGTCCGACACCAGGGGGAAGGGCAGGTCGTGCTTGCTCGCGAACCTGCCGTGGGACGATTCCGATTGGGGGTTGATGGCGACGACCTGGATGTCCAGCTCGGTGAAGATGTCCAGGTTGTCGCGGTAGTTGCAGAGCTGGCGCGTGCAGACGGGCGTATTGTCTCCGGGATAGAAGACCAGCAGCACCGGGCCCGTCGCCAGGCGTGCGGAGAGCGAGATCTCGCCGGATGTGGAGGGCAGCGTGAAGTCGGGGGCGGGATCCCCGACCTGGGGGACCTTGGACATGGGGGAACCTCCGGGGCCCGAGTCTAGGCGGGGTGCCGGGGGACGCCCAGCCCGCCGTCGCGGCCGCGAAGCTCTCGGTCTGGCGGGCGAACTCGCTGCGGATTCGCTCCCGGTGGTTCACGCCGGCCGGTCAGGTCACGGTGATGATGCGGATCATGTTGGTGCTGCCGGCCTCGCTGGAGATCCCCGCCGTCACCACCACCACGTCCCCGGGCTCCGCCATCCCGTGGCTGAGCGCCCAGGCCACGCCGGCATCGACCTTCTTCTCGTCGGCCGGGTCGCCGTCGTAGAATGTCGCCGTGACGCCCCAGTTCATGGCCAGCCGGCGCACGACGTCTCGCGAACGGGTGACTGCGATGATCGGGCAGGCGGGCCGGTACTTGGAGATCTGTCGCGACGTGAAGCCGCTCTCGGTCAGTGTCAGGATGGCGGCGGCCTTCAGGTGATCGGCCATGGTGATGGCCGCCTGGCTGATCGCCTCGGTGACCAGGGCCGTGGGATGCGGTGAGATCTGCTGCAGGTAGCCGTACTCGCCAAGCGACTCCTCCGCCCCCAGCGCCAGCTCCGACATGGTGCGCACGGCCTCCACCGGATGGCGGCCGCGCGCCGTCTCGCCCGACAGCATCACCGCCGAGCTGCCGTCCAAGATGGCGTTGGCCACGTCGCTGGCCTCGGCGCGAGTGGGCTGGGGATTGCGCTCCATGGAGTCGAGCATCTGGGTGGCGGTGATGGTGGGCTTGCCGCTTCCGACGGTGGTGCGGATGATGCGCTTCTGCACCGCGGGCACCTCCGCCGGCGCCAGCTCCACGCCGAGGTCGCCGCGGGCCACCATGGTTCCGTTGGCTGCGGCCACGATTCCGTCCAGATGGTTCAGGCCTTCGCGGTTCTCGATCTTGGCGATGATCGGGATGGATCCACCGCACTCCCGCAGGAAGCGGCGGATGTTCTGTACGTCCTCCGGCCGCTGCATGAAGGACGCGGCGATGTAGTCGATGCCGTGCTCCACGGCGAAGCGAAGATCGGCCTGGTTGGCCTCGTTGAGACCGTCCACCAGGATGGGCGCTCCCGGGACGTTGATGCCCTTGTGGTTGCCGAGCTCGCCGCCGCGCACCACCACGCAGCGCAGCTCGTCCGGGTGGTTGGACTCCACGCGCAGCTCGAGCCGCCCGTCGTCGATGCGGATCGAGGCGCCGGGCCCCACCTGCCGCACCAGGTCCGGAAAGGAGACCGAGACTCCGGAGGCATCGCCCAGCTCGTCGCCCGCGAAGAGGGCGAAGGGCTTCCCGACCTCGAGCCGGACCTCCCCGTTCTGCACGGTCCCGGTGCGCACCTCGGCACCCTTGGTGTCCAGCATGGTGGCCACGGGCACGCCCAGGTCGCTGGAGGTATTGCGCAGCATTTCCAGCCGTTCCGCGTGGCCCTCGTGGCTCTCGTGGGAGAAATTGAAGCGGGCCACGTTCATGCCCGCCTCGATCATGCGCGTGAGGGTATCCGGGTCGGAGCAGGCGGGGCCTACCGTCGCGACGATCTTCGTCTTGCGCATGACGCGGCGTCCGGACATGGGGGGAGCGTAGCAGCCCGGGACTAGGCCTAACCGCGCCCCAGCGGTTGCATCACGCCCCCGACGGTGGCCAGTACGTAGGGTCCCTGGGGCAGCACGGCGATGCGCGCGCCGGGCCGGTTGGACAGGGCTCGCTGCACGCCCGACTCGGGGTCGGGAACGGCCTCGACGAGTAGCTCGTTCGCCGCGGCCAAGGGCAGCCCGTCGGTATAGAGCAGGACTCGTGCGCGCCGCCGGGCCTGGCACAGGTGCTGGACCATCCACTGGTCTACAGCGAAGAACGAGTCGTCCGCGAGGCGCAGCTCGAAGTCGCCAGCGCTGGCGGACTCGCGGAGCAGTTTCTCGAACGACGGGCTGCCGACTCCGTCGGACAAGGCGGCGCAAAGCAGGATGGTGCCCCCGGGCCGAACCACCCCGGCTGCGGCCGCTACGCCCTTGATGGCCTGGTAGAACGTGGCATCCAGCGGGTATCCGCCCCCCGAAGTGATCACCAGGTCGGCCGGCTCCTCCAGGTCGACGCGGCACTCGGCCTCGACGAAGTGCATGGCCTGCGCATGGGCCTCGCTCGCGTCGCCGCAGAAGATGCCCGACACCCGCCGCTGCGGATCCAGGGCTACGTTGGCGATGAAGTCGACGCCGGCGCGCTCGGCGATCTCCAGCAGGTCTTCGTGGAGCGGATTGCCGTCCACGATGCCGGCGCCCACCCGGGCCTCGAGCATGCGTGGGCCGTGGGCGACCCGGATGGTTTCCACGGCGGCCAGGCCCGGGCACACGGCCTTGCGCCCGCCCGAGTAGCCCGCCATCAGGTGGGGCTCCACCAGGCCTGTCAGGATCTTGAGGTCTGCCGCCAGGTAGCGCCGGTCGATCCGGACCGGGATCCCAGCGGCGCTCGTGCCCAGGTCTGCGTGGGCGTCCCGATCGCGAGCGTCGTGCTGCTCCACGTGCAGCGTGCGGGCCAGCTCCGGGCCCAGGATCTCGTCCAGCTCGTCCGGCCGGGCCGGGCGATGCAGGCCGGTGGCCACCAGCACGCTGACGGCCCGGGCCGGGATCCCGCCGCGCTCCAGGGCGTCGAGGATCGGCGGCAGCAGCAGGGCGTTGGGGACCGGCCGGGTTGCGTCGGAGACCACGATGACGGCGTTGCGGCGCCCCCGGGCCAGCACCCGCAGCGGGGGCGTGCCCATGGGCATCTCCAGGGCCTCGCGGACGGCGCGCTCGGGCCGAGCCAGGGGCGGGACCGGGGTCTTCTCCACCACGTCGATCGGGTGACCGTCCGGCAGGGCGATCTCCAGGCGGCCGTGTCCGTGATCGAGGGCGACGCGCATGGCGGGGATTATACTCCGTGCGGCCCGGGGCCTCGGGCACAGGAGGGGAAAGGGTGGCGGCGGGTTCCGAGTCGCGGCCGAGGGACTTCATCCGTCAGATCGTCGCCGACGATCTGCGCACGGGGAAGCGCGCCGGTGTGGTGACGCGCTTTCCGCCCGAGCCCAACGGCTATCCCCACATCGGCCACGCCTTCGCGATCTGTGTGAACTACGGGATCGCCGAGGAGTTCGGCGGCCGCTACCACCTGCGCTTCGACGACACGAACCCCGCGACCGAGGAGGCGCTCTTCGTCGAGGTCATGCAGCGCGACATTCGCTGGCTGGGCTTCGACTGGGGCGAGCACCTCTACTTCGCCTCGGACTACTTCGGCGAACTCTACGCCAGCGCCGTCGAGCTGATTCGCCGCGGCCACGCCTTCGTCTGCGATCTCTCCTCCGCGGAGATTGCGGCCCGGCGCGGCACGCTGACCGAGCCGGGACAGGAGAGCCCCTACCGGGATCGCCCGGTCGAAGAGAGCCTGGACCTCTTCGAGCGCATGAAGGCGGGCGAGTTCGAGCCCGGCACCCGTGTGCTGCGCGCGAAGATCGACATGGCGTCGTCCATCCTTCCCAACCGCGACCCGGTCCTGTACCGGATCGTCAAGGCGAGCCATCACCGCACGGGCGACGCCTGGTGCATCTATCCTTTGTACGATTTCGCCCACTGCCTTTCCGACTCCATCGAGGGCATCACCCACTCGCTCTGCTCCATCGAGTTCGTGGACCACCGGCCCCTCTACGACTGGATCCTCGACTCCCTGGAGCGGGAGTGCCATCCGCAGCAGATCGAGTTCGCGCGCCTGAACATCACCCACACGGTCCTCTCGAAGCGGGTCCTGTTGCGGCTGGTCAACGAGGGCTACGTGTCCGGCTGGGACGACCCGCGCATGCCTACGCTCTCGGGGATGCGGCGGCGCGGCGTACCGCCGACGGCGCTGCGCAGCTTTTGTGCGGACGTGGGCGTCACCCGGGTGGGCGATCGCCGCGTGCAGCTCGCGAAGTTCGACGCCTCGGTCCGCGAGGAGCTGAACCGCACGGCCGAGCGCCGCATGGGCGTATTGCGCCCACTCAAGGTGGTGATCGAGAACTACCCCGAGGATCTCGTTGAGGAAATGGAGTGCGTGAACAATCCGGAGGACGCAGCGGCGGGGACGCGCCGCGTGCCCTTCTCACGCGAGCTCTGGATCGAGCGCGACGACTTCCTCGAGGACCCGCCGCGCAAGTTCTTCCGCATGGCGCCCGGCCGCGAGGTGCGCCTGCGCTACGCCTACCTGGTGACCTGCACCGAGGTCCGAAAGGATGCGGACGGCGAGGTGGTCGAGGTGCGCTGCACCTACGACCCGGAGACGCGGGGCGGCGATGCGCCGGACGGGCGCCGGGTGAAGGGCACACTCCACTGGGTGTCGGCGCGGCACGCCGTGGCGGCGGAGGCGCGTCTCTACGAGATCCTCTTCTCCGTCGAGAACCCCATGGCCGTGCCCGAGGGAGGGGACGTCACCGACAACCTGAATCCCGATTCCATCGAGGTCGTCGATGCGGCCTGGCTGGAGCCGAGCGTGGCCGCGTTGGACCCGGGAACCACTCTTCAGCTCGAGCGCCTGGGCTACTTCTCGCTCGATCCGGACGGCTCGCCCGAGCGACCGGTCCTGAACCGCACGGTCACCCTGCGCGACACCTGGGCCAAGCTGCAGAAGAAGGGCGGCTAGCCAGATGAGGGGCCGACCCAGACCGATTTGACGTTGACGAACTCGCGGATGCCGAAGGACGACAGCTCGCGCCCGTAGCCCGAATGCTTGACGCCGCCGAAGGGCAGTCGCGGGTCGCTCTTCACCACCCCGTTCACCGCCACGTGGCCGGCCTCGATGCGCGGTGCCAGCGCTTCCGCGCGCGCGGGGTCTCCGCTCCAGACGCTCGCGCCGAGGCCGAACTCGCTGTCGTTGGCCACCTCGACGGCCTCGTCCTCGTCGCGGACGCGCAGCAGGGCGGCCACGGGGCCGAAGGTCTCCTCCCGGGCGGCCGGATTGTCGCGGGCCACATCCACCAGCAGGGTCGGGGCGTAGAAGCAGCCGGGTCCGTCCAGACGCCGCCCGCCGGTGGCCACCACGGCGCCCGCGGCGACGGCCCGCCGCACCTGGTCGTCCAGCTCGTCCACCAGGTCTGGGCGCGCCAGGGGGCCCACGTCGGTCTCGCGCTCCAGCGGGTCGCCCACCCGCAAGGCCTCCAGCTCCCGACCGAACGCCTCGGCAAAGCGGTCGGCCACGGCCTCGTGGATCAGGAAGCGCTTGGCGGCGATGCAGCTCTGGCCGGAGTTGAGGGTGCGGCCCACGCTGGCCTGCCGGGCGACGGCGTCCACGTTCACGTCGTCCAGCACGATGAAGGGATCGCTTCCGCCCAGCTCCAGCACGGTCTTCTTGAGCCGCCGGCCCGCGGTCTCGGCCAGGGCACGTCCGGCAGGATCGCTCCCGGTCAGGGTCGCGGCCACCACCGCGGGGTGCTCGACGATCCCCGCCACGGCGCCGGCGCCGACGAGCAGGGTCTGGAACACGCCTTGCGGCGCAGCGGCCCGGGCGAAGATCTCCTGGATCTCCAGGGCGCAGCGGGGCACGTTCGAGGCGTGCTTGAGGAGCATCGCGTTGCCGGCCATGAGCGCCGGCGCGGCGGCCCGGAAGACCTGCCAGTAGGGGAAGTTCCAGGGCATCACGGCCAAGACCGTGCCCAGCGGGTCGTAGCGCACGTAGCTCCGGGCGGCGTCGGTCTCGACGGGCTCCGGCGACAAGAAGCGCTCGGCGTGCTCCGCGTAGAACTCACAGACCCAGGCACACTTTTCGACCTCCGCCTCGGCCTGGACCAGCGGCTTGCCCATCTCCAGCACCATGTGCCGGGCGTGGCGCCCGGCCTCGTCACGCAGCAGGGCGGCGGCGCGGTGCAGCAGCGCCGCCCGCTCGCCGAAGCCCGTGCGGCGCCAGGCGTCGAACGCCTCCCGCGCCCGCTCCAGGGCTGCGCTCACCTGTGTCGTGGACAGCTCCTCGAATGTCTCCAGGACCTGGTTGCTGGCGGGGTTGATGGATTGGATGGCCATGGCTAGAGCATCCTACTCGATGCCCACTCCCCGCCGCCGGTTCCCCTGGGAGACGCTCAGCAGCGACAAGCTTCTGGACGTACGCCTGTGCGATCTGGGTCTCGAGATCGCGGGCTCGCCCCTGGAGGAGCGGGTGACCGCCCTGCATGCCGAGCTGGAGCAAGCGGGTCTGCGCTTCCGGCCCCACGTCTGGCTGTCGACCGACTGGTTCTCGCCCGTGGGCGTCCCGGGGGTTGCGATCCCCTTCTACCTGGCCCACCCGCGCCTGGCGCGGCTGGAACGCGCGCAGATGCTCCAGGTGGAGGGCGGCAACCGGGGCTGGTGCATGAAGCTGCTGCGCCACGAGACCGGCCACGCCATCGACACGGCCTATCGCCTGCACCGCACCCGGCGCTGGCGGGACCACTTCGGGCGGGTCAGCCAGCCCTACCACGTCACCTACGTGCCCGATCCCGCCAGCGGCGACTACGTGCAGCACCTCTACAACTTCTACGCCCAGAGCCACCCGACCGAGGACTTCGCCGAGACGTTCGCGGTGTGGCTGCGCCCCGGGAAGCGCTGGCGCCGGCGCTATGTGGCATCTCCGGCGCTCCGCAAGCTGAAGTACGTGGACGGGGCGATGCGCGAGATCGGCGACAGGCGGCCACCGGTTCGCTCGCGGGAGCGCACCGATGCGCTCTCCAAGCTGCGCATGACGCTTCGCGAGTACTACCTGCGCAAGCGGGACCACTACGGAGAGGAGGACTACTCCATCTTCGATCGCGATCTCCTGCGGCTCTTCAGCGACGACCCGGCCCATCGGCAGCGGATTGCGGCGGCGGCGTTCCTGCGCGAGCGGCGCGGTGAGCTGCGCCGGATCGTGGCTCAGTGGACGGGACAGCACCGCTTCGTGGTGGACGACGTGGTCAAGGGCATGATCCAGCGCTGCCGCGAGCTGGGGCTCCGGCTCTGCCACACGGAGCAGGAGACCGGGGAGGGCGCGGCGGTCCTGCTGACCCTGCACACCGCCCGGATCCTGCGGATGCGCCACCGCGAGTACTTCCGGTAGCATGCCCGGGGTGCCCCCCATCCCTTCCTCCGCGGGGGCTCTGTGTCGAAACCACTTCGCGTCGCCATCCTCACCCACGAAGACCTGATTCCTCCCACGCCGCTCAAGGACGTGGACGACAAGGAGCGTCTGGCCTTCCAGACCGAGCGCGACGTGTACGTCGCCCTGCGCAAGCTCGGCCACGAGGTCCGCTTCCTGGGCGTCTCCTGGGACCTGCTTCCCATCCGCGAGCTGGTGGAGGAGTGGAAGCCCGACGTGGTCTTCAACCTGCTGATGGAGTTCCAGGACGTGGGCGCCTTTCAGGTCCACCTGGTGAGCTACTTGGAGCTGCTGGGCGTTCCCTACACGGGCTGCAATCCCCGGGGCATCCTGCTCTCCCGGGACAAGGCGGTCTGCAAGAAGATCCTGCGGCACCACCGGATCCCGACGCCCGACTTCGCCGTCTTCGACCCGGGCCGGCGCGTCCGGCCGCCGCGCGACCTGGGCTTCCCCCTGATCGTGAAGTCCGTGGACGAGGAGGCTTCCTTCGGGATCGCCCAGGCGTCGGTCGTGCGCGACGCGGAGCAGCTGGATGAGCGGGTGCGCTTCATCCACCAGCACGTGGGCACGCCCGCCATCGCCGAGGAGTACGTGGACGGGCGCGAGCTCACGGTCAGCCTGCTGGGCAATCACCGGCTGAGTGCGTTCCCGGTGTGGGAGATGCAGTTCCGCAACCTGCCCGACGGCGCCGTGCCCATCGCGACCGAGCGCGCCAAGTACGACAAGGCCTACCAGAAGCGGGTCGGCATCCGCTGTGGCAGGGCCCGGGACCTGCCGGAGGCCGTGGTCCGGCGCATCGACCGCTTGGCGCGTCGCACCTACAAGGCCCTGGGGCTGTCGGGGTACGCGCGCCTGGACCTTCGCCTTACGTCCGAGGGCAAGGTGTTCGTGATCGAGGTCAACGCGACACCCGACGTAAAGCGGGACGAGGACTTCGCCCAGTCGGGCAAGGTCGCGGAGCTGGAGTACGGGGCGCTGCTCCAGCGCATTCTCGATCTGGGCATCCGCTACCGGCCCTACGGCAAGCGCGAGGGCGCGTAGGCTCTTCGCCGGTCGTTCCGGCTGTCCTGGGCGAGCCTGAGCAACATCCGCCCGAACCTCTCGTCGGTCTCCGTGGTCTCCAGCGCGCTGCGCCTGCGGCGCGTCGCCATCGGAGCGACCCGGCCAGGGCCTGACTCCCCTCGGGGAGCGAGCTCCCTCCCAACCTGGGAGCGAAAGCCTACGGACGTTCCCTCGCCCATCCGAAGAGCAGTGGGGGAGTCATCCGGGTGCATCCGTACGTCTTCGTACCGCTCGCGGCCGCCGTGTCGGCCTGCGCCATGGCAGGAGCCGCCTGGGGTAGAGATCCGCGCCGGCCCAGTGGACGCCTGTTCGCCGCGGTGCTCCTGGGGTGCGGCTTCTGGTCGCTGTGCCAGGTGGCGTGGAGCTTGTCGGGTTCGGGCGAGCAGGCCCGCCTGGCGGCGCGCCTCTCCTGCCTGGGCTTCCTGTGGCTGGGCCCGCTCTCCCTGCACCTGCAGGCAACCCTCCAGCCCGGCGGGGTCTCTCCACGGCTTCGCCGTGGCCTGCCCTGGGCCTACGCCGGAACCGGGGTCCTGGCGGCTCTTTTCCTGGCCACCGACTGGTTCGTTCCCGACATGCAACGCGTGCCGTGGGGTTGGGAGCCCGTGATGGGCCCCGGCATGGCCGCCGTCGCGCTGTGGGTCGCCGCGTACCCCGCGCTGCTCGCGACCCGCTGGGCGCAGGGACGGCGCCCCCCTGCCATGCAGGCCGGCGCCTTGGTCTGGATGCCCTTGGGGCTCGGGGTCCTGGTCACCGTGCTGCTGGCGACCGAGGTGGTGCTGCCGTCGCTGGGCTTCGTATTCCCGCGCTTCGGGAGCGCGGCCATGAGCGTCGGCGCCTTCCTGGTCGCGGTGGAGCTGGGCCGGCAGGGACACGTGGTCACGCCGCGCGGGCTGGCGCATGAGCTGGTGGATGCGTTTCCCGACGGCGTGGCTCTGCTCGGCCGCGGCGGCGCGATCCGCTCGGCCAATGCCAACCTGGCTCGGCTGGCCGGGTGCCGTCGCTCGCACCTGCGCGGTCTTCCCATCGCGCGCTTCCTGCCCGACGCTCCCGCTCTCGAGGGCTCGATCGTGGACGTGCAGACCCGCTTCGTGGACGACGCGGGCAAGGAGTTCCCGGTCACGCTGTCGACGTCGGTGCTGAGCGTGGGCGAGGAGGCCCGCGTGGGCTTCGTCGTCGCCGTGCGCGACCTGCGGCCCGCCCTCCAGCTTCGTGGGCGCCTGGTGAGCAGCGGGCGCCTGGCCGCCGTGGGCGAGCTGGCGGCGTCGATCACCCACGAGATCAACAACCCCATCGCCTACGTGCGCACCAACCTGGGCGTGCTGGCCTCCCATCTGGACGAGCTTGCGAAGGCGGCGACCGTGCTTCCCGGCTGTTCGGGAGTCGTGGCCGAGGCGGACGAGGCCCGCGAGACGGTGGCCGACACGCTGCGTGGCGCGAATCGGGTGGCCTCCATCGTGCGGGACGTGCGCAGCTTCTCGGGAGCCGGCCATACCGAGGGCAATGTCGGTCAGGTGATGCAGCTCTGCGAGGAGGCCCTGCGGGTCTCCTTGCCGCGCATCCCCGAGGGCGTGTCGGTGGTGCGCGAGTACGGGGACGTACCCGCGGTGGCCTGCGCACCCCGAGCCCTGGTCCAGGTCTTTCTCAATCTCCTGACCAATGCCGCCCAGGCGGTCCGTTGCGGTGGCGTCATCCGCATCCGTTCGCGGCAGCTGGAAGGTCGGGTGGTCGTGAGCGTCGAAGACGACGGCCCCGGGATCGCAGCGGACGTGGTCGAGCGCATCTTCGATCCCTTCTTCACCACCAAGCCGGTGGGCGAGGGAACGGGGCTGGGCCTGGCCATCTCGCGCGAGATCATCGAGGGACAAGGAGGCGAGCTGGGTGTGGAGGCGCGCAGCGGCGGCGGCACGGTCTTCAGCGTCTCGCTGCCGGCGCACACCGGTCCCGCTGCATCCGGCGGAGCGGAGTGATGGAGCCCTTCACGATCCTTCCGCTCTTCACCTGCCTCGTGGCTGCGGCGGCGGCCGCCGCCGTGCTGGTCCGGGGGTTCGGCGAGCGCGTCAATCAGCTCACGGCTGCAATGCTGGCGTGTGGGGCGCATTGGGCCCTGTGCGAAGCCATCTGGAACAACCTGGACGACCCGGTCTGGGTCGAGCGCACCATCCGCATCTCGGGCTTCGGCTGGGTTCCCATGGGAGCCCTGGTTCTGCACCTGGTGCTCGAGGCGCAGGACGACACCCGTTCCTGGCTGCGGCGGCTGCTACCGCTGGCCTACGTCGCGGCCATCGTGGGTCAGATCGTCTATCTCGTCAGTCCGGACGCACTGGCGACGGTCTCCCGCACGGGTTGGGGCTGGGTGTACTCGTTCGGTCCGGTCTTCCCGTGGGTCGTCACGCCCACGATCTTCTTCGCCGTCGCCGGGATCGCGCGCTGGCGCAACGCGCTGCCCGCCGCCGAGACCGAGTTCGAGCGCCGCCAGGGGCGCCAGGTATTGATGGGAATGGGACTCACCCTGGTTGCCGCCCTGGTGACCGATGCGCCTGGGGCGTGACCCGGCACGACTACTTCGTGCTGGCGCCCGGTCTGCTGGCCCAGCACATCCTGGCGAGCCTGCACGAGGGCGCCGCACTCCTCTCGGCCGACGATCGTGTAATCGCCGCCAACGACGCCTTCGCCCGCCTGTTGGACCTGCCCCCGGACCGCGTGCGGGGCGCGAGCATCCAGGACTTCCTGCCGGAGATCCTGGAAATGGAGCGCGGGACGATGGACGTCTTCGAGACCGACGTCGAGACCGCCGATGGTGGGCGCACTCCCGTGGCGCTCTCGTCCGCGACCCTGCACGACAAGAAGGGCCGGGCGGTGGGCTGCGTGGTCTCCATGCGCGACCTCCGCGACGTGGCCGCCATGCGCGATCGCGTGATGACGGCCGGACGTCTGGCCGCCGTGGGTGAGCTGGCGGCCGGGGTCGTGCACGAGATCTCCAACCCGGTCGCCTGGATGCGGACCAACCTGTCCTCGCTGCGCGACGGGTGGGATCAGATGGCCAAGCCGCTGGAGGCGGCCCACGCCGGGCCCGAGCTGGGCGAAGTCCTGGCGGAGGGGGCGGAGCTGATCGACGAGTGCATCGAGGGCGTCGATCGCATCGCGCGGCTCGTCTCCTCGGTGCGCAGCTTCTCGCACGCCGGGCAGGGCGAGCGCGAGCTCGCCGATGTGAACGGCCTGCTGGAGTCGGTCGTCGCCATGGCGGCGCCCAAGCTGCGCCAATGCGAGGTCATCGTGGAGCAGGACCTGGGCGACGTGCCGCCCGTGGTCTGCTCGCCCCAGGAGCTCAAGCAGCTGTTCCTCAATCTGCTGATCAACGCCGCCAATGCGGTGCAGCCGGGCGGGCGAATCCGCGTGGTCACGCGGCCGGAAGGGGAGCGCGTCTTCGTGCGCATCGAGGACGACGGCTGCGGGATGAGCCCCCAGCAGGTGCGTGGCGTCTTCGATCCGATCTTCCGCAGTCGGACCCACGACGGAGGCTTCGCCATCGGGCTGCCGGCCTGCCACGAGATCGTGCGCAAGCACGCCGGTGAGATCGAGATCGACTCCGTCTTGGGCAGCGGAACCGTCTTTCGGATCGCGCTTCCCTGCGAGGCCGAGACGCCCGAGGCTGCTTGACCGGCTTCGCGGTGCGTCGGTAGAGTCCGGGCCTCAGGGAGAAGCTCCTCCCGGGAGGTCGCATGAGCGATCCGGATCCGTCCTCGCCCTTTCCCCGAGCGCCGATCGATCGGCTGGTTGCGCCCTTCGAGCGCTTCATGCACGTGGCGGCGTCCAGCGGCATCGCGCTGCTGTTCGTCACGTTCGCCGCGCTGATCCTGGCGAACTCGGCCTGGTCCGAGAGCTTCCTGGCCATCTGGTCCACGAAAGTGGAGGTGGCGTTCGGCTCGTTCCGGATGAGCCACTCCCTAAGCCACTGGATCAACGACGGCCTGATGGCGCTCTTCTTCTTCGTGATCGGCCTGGAGGTGAAGCGCGAGCTGGTGCTGGGCGAGCTGAGGGACCTGCGCAAGGCCGCGCTTCCCGTGGCCGCGGCGCTCGGGGGGATGATCGTTCCCGCCGCCGTCTACCTCCAGGTCGTGTGGGGCCAGCCCGAGAGCCGGGGCTGGGGCATCCCCATGGCCACGGACATCGCCTTCGTGGTCGGGTGCATGGCGGTGCTGGGCTCGCGCATCCCCCACGGCCTGCGCGTGCTCCTGCTCTCGCTGGCCATTGCCGACGACATCGGGGCAATCCTGGTCATCGCCGTCGGTTACACCGAGACCATCCACCTCTCCTGGCTCGTCGGCGGAGGCTTCGGGCTCCTGGTGGTCTCCACCCTGGCGCGCCTCGGGGTCCGCAGCTTCCTGGTCTACGTGATCCTGGGCGTCGGGGTCTGGCTCGCGTTTCACGAGTCCGGGGTCCACGCCACCATCGCCGGCGTGATCCTGGGGCTGATGACCCCGGCGGACACGCACCTGTCGCGCAGTGGGGTGGGTCGCCTCTTCGGCGACGTGTCGGCCTACCTCCACGGCGACGAGCGGCCCACGGCGTCGGGCGTGCGCGAGGTGCAGCGGGCCGCGCGCGAGGTGATCTCGCCCCTGGCCTACCTGGAGAGCGCGCTCCACCCTTGGAGCGCATTCGCCATCATGCCGCTCTTCGCCCTGGCCAATGCGGGGGTGCCGCTGAGCGTCGAGGCCTTCGGCGAGCCGGTGGCCCTGGCGGCGGCCGCCGGCCTGGTGCTGGGCAAGCCCGCCGGGATCCTGGCCTTCTCCTGGCTGGCCGTGCGCCTGGGGCTGGCGGACCTGCCCGAGGGCGTGGGCTGGGGCGCGCTGGCCGGTGGCGGCGCGCTGGCCGGGATCGGGTTCACGATGTCGATCTTCATCGCCGGCCTGGCCCTGGACGGGGCGACGTTGGACGCGGCCAAGGCGGGTGTCCTGGCGGGATCCGCAGTCTCGGCGGCCATCGGCGTCGGCCTGCTGCTGACCTTCCTGCCCTCCGGCGGCCGCCCGGAGAAGGACGCAGCGCCGTCCTAGCGGGCTTCCATCGCGGACAGCAGCGCTCGCCGAACCGACTCGGTTTCCGACAGGGGAGGGCGGCGCACCTGTGTCACCTCCACGGCGTCGAAGGGCCGGAAGTCGGCCGCCACGTCGGCCGGCCCGAAGCTCCGGATCATGTAGTTCAGGACCCGCGCGAGGTCACGATCCGATAGCGATGATTGGGAGCTTCCGGGCACGCGGACCAGGTACTCGCGTCCGCCGGGCACGCGCACGAAGCGGCCGATGCTGTCCACCAGCGAGGGCACCGAGCCGGGCTTTCCCGAGCCGTCGGCCAGGTGGCAGCCCTGGCATTGGAGCATGTAATTGATCGGCGCAGACTCCGCGTGGGCGAAACCGGTCGGGGCGGCGATCAGGATTGCGGCGAGGGCGAAGCGCTTCACCCCTTGCGCGTCGCCACGCCGACGATCACGGCCACCGTAGAGTTGTAGATCATGGACGGTGCGCCCGTGCACCAGTTCAGGTCGTTGTTCTTGTGGGTGTAGTAGATGGGCTTGTCGCCCTCGTTGCGGTTGCAGAAGCAGCGACCGCAGGCGTCCTTGCCGCAGCAGTCGTTGTAGGAGATCACATAGTCCTTGCCGTCCACCGGGTTGCGGCAGGTGCCCAGCCAGGTGATCGGAGACATGGAGGTGCCGGGCGGGCACACATTGTGGCGGCCTCCGCAGCAGCTCGAAAGGAATCCATCGATCGCGCAATAGCGCCAGTAGCTGCAGCCGTCCGGATTCCCCTCGGCGGAGTCCGGCGACGGCTCGCCGGGCAGCGGCTCCCGCGCCGGCCCTTCGGCCCGGGCTATGGGCAGCAGCGGCCCGGCTGCGCCCCCGACCAGGGAGGCTCCCAGGGCGCCCAGGAAGCTGCGCCGGGAGGTGCGACGCGCCAGGCCGCGCGTCAGCGTGGCGGTGAGGCGGTCCATGCGTCCGCTCATCGCGTGCCCCCCCAGTTCGCAGGCGCCTGCAGCACCACGTTGGTCAGGTTGCCCCCGAACACGCGGCCGAGGAACTCGCCCGACAGCGCGTCGTAGGTGCCGATGCCGCCGGTGAACATGGCGATGGTCACCAGGCGCGGGCGATCACTCTGGGTCACCGCGATCGCGTTTATGCCCAGGGCCGGCGTGGACTTGAAGACGCGACCCAAGATCCAGTCCAGCAGCCCGCCCCAGATGCCGTCGGCTTCGATCGGAACGCCCAGGAAGCTGAGCCCCGGGCTCTGCATTTCGATGCGCTGCACGAGCCGGTGCTCGCTCAGGTCGTAGACCCAGACCTCGCTGCCCGGCTCCTTGTGTCCGTCGGGGCCGCCCTGATGGACCAGCGCGTACAGGCGTCCGCTGCCCGCGTGGGCCGCCAGGTGCTGGGCCCCGCCGATCCGCCAACGGTCCTCGCGCTGCTCGGCAGAGAACAGGTTCCAGGTCGGCTCGAAGCGCGCCTCGGTTCCGGACAGGTCCACCGGGTGGACGACGCCATCGAACGAGACGAAGTGCCAGCGATCGCCCACGCGCGCGGCCTTCTCGGTGACCGGGTCGGTCTGCGGATCGAAGAAGGGCTTCGTCCGCACCCGGTTGGCTTCACGGCCCTCGTCGTCCAGCGTCACCAGCAGCAGGGCGCCGTCCATGCACAGCGACGCGATGCGGCGCGGCCCGGCCGCGTAGGTGAGGCTGCAGCCCGGTGTGGCGATCTCCGCAGTGAAGCGACGCTGCTCCAGATCCACGATGCTCATCGATGTAGCGGGCGTCATGTTGAAGACGGCGGCGAAGCGGCCGTCGTCGGTCAGCGTGGCGTGGGCCTGGGCCACGGCGCTGATGGCGCGCTTGGGCGGCAGCAGAACCTCGCCCACCGGGGCCAGGGACTCCGCCGCGTAGATGGTGAGAACGTCGCTGCGCTCACCCCGCGTGCCCCGCGAGTAGAACGTCTCCGGTACGTAGATTTCGGGGCGGTGGCTCGAGAAGAGCGCCGTGGGCAGCCCGTAGTTCGACGGCAGCATGCCCTTCAGACGTCCGTCGTCCAGGTCGACCAGGGCGGTGCGGCGCAGGATCGGGTCGCCCACCCACACCCAATGGGCCGGGGGCGGCAGCGTCAGGGTCTCGACGCGGCCCAGGGGCTCCACGGGCAGATCCGCCCGCGTCAGGCTCGCGAGACAGATCAGGGGCAGGGCGATGGCGATGCTCCGGCGCATGCCGGGAGCAGACCACAGGCGCTCTGGCCGTGTCAACGGCTCGCGAGGCGCGAGCTGCGGTCCAGCTCGTACGCGCGCCCGCGCCAGTCCACCCGGCTCTGCGTCAGGTGGATCCGACCGAAGGCGTAGGGCGCCAGCAGGAAGATCACCACCGGTGCGATCCAGTGCCTGGGGCGCAGCGGTGCGCAGCCGGTGTGGTTGTGCAGGGCGTTGACGCTGGCCGTGGTGCCCACCGCCAGCGCGCTGAAGGCCGCCGCCGCGATGCCGTGGCCGGTCGCCGCCAGGGCGACGCCGGCGACGATCGATGCCACCACCGCGACGGCGCGCAGGATGATGGGCAGCTTGAACGACCACTGGGGAATCCCGGTGCGCGAGAACGTCATCCAGCGAACGAAATCCTTCAGCCCCTGCCGCGCCGTCGAGTGGCTCCACACTCCGGCCAGGCAGTCGGCTTCCAGCGCATCGTCGGGGATCCTCCGCTCCCAGTGTGCCGCGTCGACTGCGGCCGCTCAGAGGCGATGCAGCCGGACGCCCAGCGCGGCGCACAGCGTGCCGTACGCCATCAGCGCTCCGATCTGGGGCGCAACCTCTTGGAGGCCTCGCCCCCGCGACACCAGGTTCGTCAACGCGTCCATGGCCCAGGCCGTCGGCATCAGGTGAGCCGCGTTCTGCAGCCACGCCGGCTCGTAGAAGAGCGGCCACCAGCAGCCGCCGAGGGAGCAGACCAGCATGACCACCGTGAGGCCCAGTGGGATGATCTGCTCCCGGGAACCCACGAAGGCCGAGATCAGCAGACTGAAGCCCGTCAGCCCGAAGACGATCGCCAGCACCACCGCCAGCAAGGCCGCCGGCGACGGCCCCAGCGGAAGTGCAAAGGCGAGGTGCCCGAAGCCCAGCAGGATCGTGAGCTGTACCACCCCCACGGCGAAACGCGCCAGCAGCTTGCCGGCCAGGATCTGCCAGGCCGGTGAGGGCGCGATGCGCAGGCGCTGGATGGTGCCCTGGTCCTTCTCGTCCTGGATGGCGAAGGCCAGCCCGAAGAGCACGGCCATCAGTACGAACATCACGCTGAAGCCGGGAACATTCTGCTCGACCGAGGTCGTGCTCAAGCGCGAGCCCGTGAGGTTGCGCTCCTCCAGCTCGAGCAGCTCTTCCGAGAAGGGATCCGCCAGGGCCGCGGCCTCGCGTTCGACGACCATGAGGTAGGCCCGGATCACGCTCAGCTCGTTGCCCTTGGCGGGGTCGGTCAGCAGGACCAGCTGGGAGGGCCGTCCGCCCAGGTAGCGCTTGGAGAGCTGGGCGGGGAACACCAGCGCCGCCGCGGCGTTCGTCTCGCGCGACACCATGGCCTCCGCACGAGCCCGGTCCACCTCCACGACCCGGATCCGCTCGGACAGCAGCTCGATCAGCGTCTCGGCTACCGGACCGCCGTCTTCGTTCACCACCGGGAGCAGCACTCCGCTGGCGCCGCTTCCGGAGAGGCTGGTCGCCACGATTCCCACTACGGCGATGGGAACGATCAGCACGAAGAGCAGGGCGCCTCGATCGCGCCACAGCAGGAGCAGATCCTTGGCGGCAACGGCGAGAATCGTCACCGTGCGTCTCGTGCGCGCAGGCGCTCGGTCTTGCGGCGCATGAGGTCCAGGAGCTCGCCGAAGCTGCGCGTCTCCAACAGGCTGGCGATCTGCGAGCGGTAGCTCTCCACCAGGGAGAGGTCCTCCACCACGATGTCGGTGGCCCACCAGCGACCTTCCCGCTGCTCCACGGCGTAGTCGATCCGGTAGGTGTCGTGCTCGGTCACGATCCGCGTCGCGACCCAGTTCGAGCCGTCGCGGGTCTGTTGCGCCGTGAACTCGAAGCGTGGGTTCTTGAAGAGCAGCAGCTTCTGCATCCAGCTCCGCATGATGAGCACGTCGAAGTGCCGCAGGTACTCCTCCTGGGCGGCGGGCGGCTGCGCGTCCAGTACCGGGGAGCCGATCGCAGCCCGGCCCATGGTCCGCGTGTCCACGACCCGGCGCGCCGCCTCACGCACCGCGGCCAGGCGCTCCGGCCTGGCCGCGCCGGAAGCCCGGGCCGCCTGCGCCTCGTCCAGGGCGCTGCGGATCGCCTGGACGCCGCCCGCGCCGGGAGCCGCGGCCAGGCAGGCAGCAGCGGCCGCGACGGCGAGCGCTCGCTCGGCGCGCGCTCTCAATCCCGGAGTCCCCGCCCGGTGAGGTGCATGAAGACGCGCTCCAGGTCCGCGCGCACCTCGATCACCGGGGTCGAGCCCACGATGGCCAGCAGCTCCGGGAGCGTACCCAGGGCGATCACGCGGCCCTCTTCGAGGATCGCGATGCGGTCGCAGATTCGCTGGGCCTCCTCCATGTAGTGGGTGGTGTAGATGACCGTGGTGCCGGCTTCGGCCAGGCTGCGGATCGTTTCCAGCAGGTGGTCCCGAGACTGGGGGTCGACGCCTGCCGTCGGCTCGTCCAGCAACAGCACGCTCGGTTCATGCACCAGGCCACACGCCAGGTTCAGGCGGCGCTGCATCCCGCCCGAGTACTCACGGACCCGATCGCGCTTGCGCGGCGTGAGCCCGACCTGCTCCAGAAGCTCGGCAGCGCGGCGGCGCGCCCTTCCGCCTGCCAAGCCGTATAGCCGCGCGAAGAAGAGCACGTTCTCTTCGCCGCTGAGGTCCGCGTAGAGAGCCAGCTGCTGAGGCGCCAGTCCCACCCGGCGCCGCACCGAGTCCGGGTCGCGGGACAAGCTGTAGCCCGAGACGGTTGCGTCTCCCGTGGAGGGTGGCAGGAGCGTCGCCAGCATCGACAGGAGGGTTGTCTTGCCGGCCCCGTTGGGTCCCAGGATTCCGAAGGTCTCGCTCTGGCGCACGGCCAATGACAAGGGCTTGACCGCCTCGATCGGGCCGAAGCTTCGCCCCAGCTCGAGGAGTTCGATTGCCGCGTCGCCCATGCGAAGCCCGTTCAGGACAGCCAGCGGCCGAGCCGCGTTCCGAACAGCAGCCGGATGAACTTCTGCATGCCGCGTTCGCCCTTGCGCGTGTACGGGTAGCCGCCCTGGATCGGGCCCTTGCCGCGGCGGTCGGCGCTGATCGGCTTGGGATGGCAGTAGCCCTTGAGGCCCATCTCTCCGTTCACCTTGCCGACGCCGCTCTGTTTGCGGCCGCCGAATGGGGCCTCGGGCAAGCCGTAGGTGATGGCTATGTCGTTTACGCACACGCCGCCGGTCTGCATGGCCTCGGCGATCCGAAAGCCCTTGTCCGTGTCCCGGGTCCAGACGTTCCCGTTCAGTCCGTACACGGAGTCGTTGGCCAGGCGCAGCGCCTCTTCTTCGTCGTTCACCTGCATGATGGCCACTACCGGTCCGAACGTCTCGTCACGCATCAGGGCCATGTCGTGGCTCACGTCGGTGACGACGGTCGGCTCGTAGAAGAGTCCAGGCAGGTCCGGGTTGCGGCGTCCGCCCATCAGGACCGTGGCGCCCTTGGCGCGGGCGTCCTCTACGTGGTCCTCGATGATCTGGAGCTGGCGGTCCCAAAAGACGGCTCCGACGTCGAACTCGCCCTCGGCGCCCTGGCGCAGGCGTTGCGCCCGCTCCATCACCTTTTCCACGAACGGCTCGTACACGTCCCGCACCACGTAGATGCGCTCGGTCCCGCAGCAGTAGTGACCGGTGTTCATGCACGAGCCAAACACGGCCCCGTCCGCCGCACGGTCCAGGTCGGCGTCGGCGCAGACGATCATGGCGTCCTTGCCGCCCAGCTCCAGGGTGCAGGGGATCAGCAGCCGTCCACAGGCTTCCCCGACCTTGCGGCCCGTGGCCACGCTGCCGGTGAAGGACACCTTGTCCACGCCGGACTCCACCAGCGCGGCGCCCGTCTCGCCGTCGCCCTGCACGACCTGAACCAGGTCGGGCGGAATGCCCGCGTCGTCCAGCAGGCTCTTGAAGACCAGCGCGGACAGCGGCGTCACCTCCGAGGGCTTGTGCACCACGGCGTTGCCCGCCATCAGGGCCTGGGCCAGGGGCACCGCCGTCAGGGCGATGGGTCCGTTCCAGGGTGTGATCAGTCCGATCACGCCCAGGGGCTCCCACACGATGCGCAGCTTCTTGGCCAGGCCCATGACGCCGTGGATGCGCTTCCGCTGGGGCGACAGGATCTTCTTGGCGTGCTTGGCGTACCAGGTCATGGCGTCGCACGGCGCGAAGATCTCCATGGAGATCGCTTCGGCTCGGGCCTTGCCCGTCTCGGCGATCACGGCGTCGATGATCTCGTCCTGCCGGGCGACCAACTCATCGACCAGGCGAGACAGGTGGCGGGCGCGCCGATCGAAGGAGAGGGTCGACCACTCGGCCTGGGCCTTGCGCGCGCGTTCCACCGCGGCGCGCACGTCGTCGTCGGTCGCGCAATCGAACTCGCCGATGGGCTCCAGGGTGACGGGGCTTCGGACGCGCAGCCGGCGGCGCGGCCCGGAGGATTCGACGGGTTCGACGATGGCCATGGGGGTCTCCTCGGCGGCGGGGGCTCGATTCTAGCTACTCTCCGGTGAACTTCGGCTCGCGTTTCTCGGCGAAGGCGCGCGGCCCCTCCCGGGCGTCCCGGGAGCTCATGACGGCCGCCGAGACCTCGTTCTCGATCTCCAGGGCCGCCTCGATGGGCAGGCCGCTGGTCCGGACGATGCCCTCCTTGATCTTGCGCACCGCCAGGGGCCCGTTGCGGGCCAGCTTTGCGGCCATCTCCAGGGCCCGGGGCATCAGCTCCGCCCGGGGGACCACCGCGTTCAGCAGGCCCATCTCCAGGGCTTCGCGGGCCGAGTAGGAGTCGCCAATCAGGAGCAATTCCATGGCCTTGGCCCAGGGGATCTGCCGGGGGAGCCGGGTCAGGGAACCCCCGCCCGGCAGCAGGCCCAGCTTGGCTTCCGGCGTGCCGAAGACCGCGTTGTCCGAGGCCACCCGCAGATCGCAGGCGTTGGTCATTTCGGTTCCGCCCCCCAGGGCGTTCC
Organism: Deltaproteobacteria bacterium; assembly: GCA_019310195.1. Classification (GTDB taxonomy): domain Bacteria; phylum Myxococcota_A; class UBA9160; order UBA9160; family JAFDET01; genus JAFDET01. The sequence continues at coordinate 4,950 of JAFDET010000045.1, read as the reverse complement.
CGTTGACGGCCGCGATCACCGGCTTGTACAGCTCGAAGCCGCGCAGGATCGCATCCAGGAACTGGCGCGGATCCGACATCAAGCGTTCGTCCCACTCGTTCTGGGGCTTCCGCGCACCGGTCACCAGCGGCATGGTCAGCTTGAGGTCGCCACCGGCGCAGAAGTCCTCGTCGCCCACCCCGGTCAGGATGGCGACGCGTAGCTCCGGGTCGTCGCGGTAGCTGCGCCAGGCCTCCGCCAGCCGGCAGAGCATCTGGGGCGACAGGGCGTTGCGGGCCTTGGGGCGATTCATGCTCAGCGTCAGCACGCCGTCGCGCTTCTCGACCAGCAGATGGGGGGCGTCGCTCATGGGGTCCTCCGTGGGTGCCGCGTCAGAGCAGCTCCAAGCTTTCTGACACGCGCACCCGGCGTCCGCAAAGCTCCTGCTCCGAGGCGAGTGCCGCCAGTCGCGGATCGGGATCGGAGACGACCGCCCGGCCGCCCCGGTCCAGGTCCGCGAGGACGACGGTCCGCGGCTCGGGCGCGTCGTGGAGCACCGTGTAGGAGACGATGGTCGCCTCTCCGGCCGCAGTCTCGGCAACCGGGACGGTCTCCACCTGCCGGGCGACCGACTCGGAGACGTCGTCGAAGACGAAGGGCCGCGGGCCCGGCTCCGTCGACCAGAGGCCCAGGCCCTGCTTGGTCATCAGCCCGGAGACGGCGGTCACCATCCCCACGCTGCCGGGTTCGGCGCGCAGCACTCGGGTCATGCACACCTGGGACTGGAGCACGAAGTTGTTGAGCGGGCCGCCGGCCACCGCCATGCCGCCGCTGACGCTGAGCCGCCGAGCGGGGTCGATGCCCAGCTCGCTCAGCTGGATGCGCACCGCGCAGGGAAAGCAGCTGTAGAGCTCCAGGTGGCCGACGTCGTCGGCGGTCAGGCGGGCGTGCTCCAGGGCGCGGCGCCCGGCCTCGGCGAAGCCGGGCGAGCGGTGCAGGGCGCGCCGCTCGGTGAGCGGAACCATGTGGTTCGACTCGGCCACCGCCCACGGAAAGACCCAGCGCTCGCGGGGCGTGCCCAGGCTTCGGGCCGTCTCGACCGAGCACAGGATCAGGCCGGCCGCCTGGTCCACCTTCATCTGCGAGAGGTGCTTCTTGCAGTAGGGGAAGGCCAGCATGCGGTTGCCGGGGCCGGGCTCGCGGATGGCGTCGGCGGTAAGCGGCTCGCGCTCCCAGGCGTCGGGGTTGTCCCGTGCGGCGCTGCTCAGGGCGCTCCACAGCTCGGCCACCTGTCGACGGTGCTCCTCCAGCGACAGGCCCTGCGCCGCGCGCAGCGCGTTCTCGATCAGCGCGTACTGGCTCACCGGCGACAGCAGCCGGGCGCGCAGCTCGGCGACACCCAGCAGCTCGCCGCGGGGATTCAGCACCTCGTCGGGCTGCGCGTCGTGCTGGGCGGTGAAGGGCGCCTCGCTGCCCAGCTCCCGGGCGCGCCGGTCGCGATGGGTGGCTTCGCCACCCGCGACGAGCACCACGTCGGCGCGGCCCGCGGCAATGTCTCGCGCGGCGCCACCGAGCAAGGTGGTCTGGAGTACGCCCAGGTTGGCCAGCACGGTCCTGGCCGCGTGGGCGCCCACGCGATCGGCCAGCAGGCGCCCCGCGTCGCTGTAGGGCCAGGTGCCGCGGGGCACGCGGATCGAGTCCGCGCGCTCCAGCAGCAGCCGGCTGCCCGCGTCCTCGGCGGCGAGGTCGAGCGCCAGTGCCATGAGCGCCAGCGGCTCGCGCGCCCGAGCCGGGTCTTCCTCGCGCTGCTGGGCAGCGGCGGCGCCCACCAGCACGGGTGTCCGGGGGTCGAGAGGCATGACGGCTCGGGGATCCTAGGAGCCTGACCCAAGGTGGAGTGCGCCGGGTCGGGCGTCTAGACGCCGCGCTGGCAAGGCGCGCGACTGAGCCATAGCCGTAGCTACGGCGCAAGGAGCGCAACGCAGCCAGCGCGGACGGATCGGCGTCCGAACGGTGTGCTCCATCTTGGGTCAGGCTCCTAGTAGGTGCCGCCGAGCTTGCGGTGATCCCAGCTGACGATCTTCTCGGGATGGAAGACCACCGCCGTGCGCTTGTTGGCCATCATATGGGCCGCCGAGCTCACCTGCTCCGCCGACAGACCCGGGTGATTGCGCGTCATGACCGCGCCGGCGTAGCGCTCGACCTTGGAGGGGTCCTCCACCAGCTCCGCGCGCCCGTTCATGGAGACGCCGCGGAGCTGGTCGTATTCGCGGCCGTCCTCCAGCAGCACCGCCAGGCGGGGATCGCGGCGCAGGTTCACGATCTTCTGCGACTTCGAATAGGTTTCGAAGGCGATCTTGCCGTCCACCAGGGCGAACCAGAGCGTCGTGAGGTGGGGGGCTCCGTCGCGGCCCAGCGTTGCCACCTGCAGGCTCTTGTGGCTCTCGACGAAGTCCCACAGCTCGTCTTCGCTCATCCGGATCGCGTCGCGCCGCTTGCCCATCTAGGTGCTCCTCGCTGTGGCGGGATCGAGGCTGACCAGGATGCGCTCGAGGCCCGCCTCGAAGGGGTAGCGCAGCGCCAGTCGGGCCAGCTGCGGCGCCGCCGCCACCACGTGGGGAAGCTGCTTGCGGGAGAGTCCACCGAAGCGCGCCTCGATCTGCCGCCGGCGTTCCGCAGGCTCCTCGTCGAGGCCGCTTGCGTCGCTGCGGAACGCGGACTCGAGGGCCGCCGAGCCCAGGGTGTGCCCCAGGAGCAGGGCGAAGGCCTCGGCGGCCTCGCCTTCGTCCAGGCCCGCGTCGCGCAGCACGCCCAGGACCCGGTCCGTCACCTCCAGGGCCGCCCAGCCGAAGCGGTTCTCCGCAACCAGCAAGCTCAGGACGTTCGGCGCGTCTACCAGCGCCGCGCGCATGGCGCCGAAGCTGGCGCTCAGCCACGCCCGCCAGTCCTCGAGATCGACGTCGTGGCCCGTCACGTCGGCCTCGCGGATGAACGCGTCCAGGATCGCCGCCATCAGCTCGGCTTTGCTGGGGAAGTAGCGGTACAGGGCCATGGGCGTGACACCCAGGACGTCGGCGATGCGCTTGACGGTCAGGTCGCGCAGATCGCGATCCCGGACCAGGCGCAGGCCCGCCGCCGCAATGGCGTCCGAGGAGAGCCGGCCGCGGACGGTCGCGCGGGAGCGCGGCGTGGCCATCAGGAGCAGGCGCCGGGGGCGGGCACCTTGCCTGCCGGCCTGGAGGTCTCGTCGGGACCGCTCATGGGAGCCTCGCGCACAGGCTTGAGTATATGTCTTAGTATATATCGTATATTCCAAAGCGAACGACACAGCGAGGACCCCACACGCTCCCCTGGGCAGGCACTGCCTCGCTGGGGATGGAAGCTGCGCGGCCAACGCCGCGCTGCGCCGTGAGCTGCCGGGCCTGTTTCACGGGCCCAGGGGTCAGGTCCCGGTGCTAGTAGCGGTGACCGCCGCCGCCGCCGCTACCGCCACCGCCGCCCCCGCGCTGCTCGCGCTCGCGGGCCTCGTTGACCCGCAGCGCACGACCGTCCAAGTCGCGCCCGTCGAGTGCCTGGATGGCCTCGTCGGCCGCCCCGGCATCCATCTCCACGAAGCCGAAGCCGCGTGAGCGGCCCGTCTCGCGGTCGGTGATGACCCGGGCCGAGTCCACCTGACCGTGCTGGGCGAAGAGCTGCTCCAGATCTTCGTCCGTCGTCGAGAAGGGCAGGTTTCCTACGTAGATCCTCTTGCTCAAGCCGTCTCTCCCCTCGGTCCCCTGCGCTCATCCCGCGTTCAATGGATCGGGGGAGGGGGGCAGAGGCAACGCGATTATCGTACCACCGACGGAGCCCGCCCGGGAAACGCGAATCTCCCCTGGCAACGCGGGTTGCGGCCCTCGCGGGCCCTGCAGGGGGCGGGGATCGCGGACTCGGAGGGGACCGGCCGTTTCGCCGGGCGTGTGATGCTGGACGCCGTCGCCGCCAGTCTGGTATGAGCGTAGGTGAGGGAGGCCTGTCATGAGCGAGGGCGGTGGTGCGGTAGGGGGCGCGTTCGGAGAGCGGCTGGTCCGAGCGCTCCGGCTCGACGCCAGCCTCTATGAAGAGGTGGAGCACGATCCGTCGGCCCTGCCCCAGGCGCTGGGGGTAGTCAGCCTGGCGGCCGTTGCGACCGGCCTGGGAAACCCCACGACATTCGGCGTGATCGCCCCGGTGGGTGGGCTGATCAGCGCCTATCTGGGCTGGCTCGCAAGCGCGGCGCTCATCTGGGTCATTGGCGTGCGCATGCTGAACCACACCTCGGACTACGGAGAGCTACTGCGCACGCTCGGCTTCGCGGCTTCGCCCCAGATCGTTCTCGCCCAAGCGCTCAACTGGCTGGTGGTCATCTCGCTGGCGCGGCTGCTCGGCGGCTAGCCTTCCGGAGCCGCCGGCGTCGGCTCGTCGGGATCCGCTTGCCCCCGCTTGCGCCACACGCCCAGGGCCACGGTGAGCGTCGCCAGCAGAAGCTCGTCGAGCATGGGGACCGGGTCCGGGAAGACCAGGTTTACGGCCAGCAGCGCTGCGGCCAGCGCGAAGAGCGTCGGGAAGCGCAGCTTCGACAGGTAGCGGAGCGCCAGGGCCATGATCGGCATCCGTGCGGCCCCGGCCATCAGGAGCGCAGAGCGGGGTAGGGGAGGGAACGCGGCACCCCGCGAGCATAGCGCCGGGGCGCCGGGCTCAGCGGGCCGGCTACTCTCGCCGGCTCGAGGAGGGAGAGCGACATGAAGCGCATCCTGGCGGTTGGCGGAGTGATCCTGGTGCTCGCCGTGGCGGGCATCTTCTGGTTCGCGTCCACGCAGCTAGATTCGATGGTGGCCCGGCTCATCGAGACCCACGGCAGCCAGGCCACGGGCACGGCGGTTCGGGTGGGCTCGGTCAGCATCGACGTGACCGGAGGCCGCGGCACCATCCGCGGGCTGCGCGTGGCCAATC
>JAFDET010000044.1 GCA_019310195.1 Deltaproteobacteria bacterium | reverse complement strand
TCAGGGCAGGTCGCCGCGCCGGAAGGAGCGGAAGCCGAGGGCGGCGCAGAGGCTGCCGATGGCCACCGGGTAGACCAGCGCCCAGGCCAGGTAGCCGTCCCGCCCGAAGGCGTCCAGGATCACGAATGCCGACGGGCCCAGCAGCACCAGGTCCGGGTCGAAGAGCATCATGGCCGCGGTGCGGAACACCTGGAGCGGATTCACCAGGGCGATGCCCACCGCCGTTTCCGGCGGGACGTGCTGCTGCACCATGACGCCCAGCAGGATCAGGTCCAGGAACAGCACCAGCACCAGCCACAACACGAAGGCGGCGCCCTGGGCTACGTCCACGGAGCGCGCCAGGCTGGAGATCAGCATGCCCATGCCCAGGAAGCACCAGGCCAGCGCCCCGAGGAACGCGGTGTAGAGGGCGAAGAGGTCCCAGGGGACCGGGATCTCCTGGAACTCGCCCCAGCCGGCGCCCGCCGCCATGGCCACGAAGACCGGCACGAATACCACCACGAAGCGGCCCGCCATGCGGCCCCAGAACCAGCCGCCCAAAGAGACCGGAAGCGCCAGCAGGTACTCGAAGACGCCGGCCTCCCGGTCGCCCGCCACCGAGCGCACGGTGGTGATGAGCACGAAGATCGGCAGCACGGCCATGCAGATCTGGATGTAGGTGACCAGCAGCCGCGAGAGCCCCAAGAAGCCCAGGATGCGCGACTCGGTCACGCCGAAGACGAAGAGCAGCGCCACGGTTCCGCCGAAGACCAGCGAGTAGACGGCGAACCAGCGCGCGCGCAGCGACTCCACCATGTCCAGCTTCGCGACCAGCCAGAAGTCGCGCAGCGGGTGCGACTCCGGTCCTCCGGCGTCCTCGGGCGCCAGCGTGGCGCGATCACTGGGCAGGGTGTCGTCGCTCATCTTCCATCACCAGGATCTGCTCGCGCAGCTTCATCAGGTCGAGTCCCTCGGGCGCGGTGCTCCGCGCCCCGTAGCCGTAGCCCATGGGCGAGTTCCGCACCTTGACGAAGCGCGCGTCGTGCCCGTCGAGCCAGGCATCTCCCTCCAGCTCCCGCACCCATACCTCCGTGACGTCCGCGGCCTGGTCGCGCTCCCAGATCAGGGCGCAGCCCACGTCGTCGAAGCGGTGCAGGTGGCCGTCCGTGGTGCGCAGCTGGGTTGCGAAGGAGCGATCGGAGATGGCCATCTGGCAGCGCTCGCAGGTGTCGCGGTCCCAGCTCACCTTGCCCGGCCCGCTGTCCGGCTCGACGCCGCAGGCCGCCAGCAGGAGCAGCGCGGTCGCGATGCGCGCAGCGTGCAGACTCCGCTTCACGCGTCGCTCCTCTCGGCTTCGTGCAGCTCCAGGGACGTGACGAGGCCCGCGTAGCGCGACACGGTGCCCAGGAAGCGCAGCCGGTCGGGGCCCGGAACGCTGCCCTCGAAGACGCGCCCGCCGTCCGCCTCGCGCAGCCCCCAGGCGCCCAGGGCCCGGGCCACGGCTGCGTTCGCGCGCGAGAGCTGGAGCCGGCACGTCAGCCGCGAGCCCAGCGAGCCCGCGTCGGCGATGCGGTCGTCCAAGACGACGCGTCCCTGGTCCAGCTCGACGACCCGGTGCACCAGCGAGGACACCTCGTCCAGGCGATGGCTCGAGATCAGCATGGTGGAGCGGGCTGCGCGCTCGGCCAGCAGCTCGAAGAACACGGCGCGGGCCTCCGGGTCCAGGTTCGCGGCGGGCTCGTCCAGAATCAGCACGTCGGCGTCGCGGCCCAGCGCGACCGAGATCAGCAGCTTCTGTTTCTGGCCGCCGGACAGCTTCTCGAAGGGCTGCCGCGCCAGGGGGCCGGGATCGAGGCCCAGCCGCGTGGAGACCTGCGACATGCGCTCCCGGGGGCTTGCGCAGACCGCCGCCGCGAAGTCCAGAAGCTGCGCCACCGGCATCTTCAGCGGCGGCGGCAGCTGGGGGACGAAGCCCAGGCGCTGCAGCACCCGGGTTCGCTGGGTCCGCGGCGCCAGCCCGCCCACCGCCACGTCGCCGTCGTGGGTGTACTCGCCCAGCAGGCAGCGGATCAGGGTGGTCTTGCCGGCGCCGTTGGCGCCCACCAGAGCGACGCGTTCGCCGGGATCGATCTCCAGGTTCACGGCGTCCAGCACGCGGTTGCCCCGGAACGACTTGGAGAGCTCCTGCAGACGGATGCCGGACGTGGCCAGTGCGCTCACAGCAGGTTCCTCAGGCCCTTGATCTCGTAGTTGAGCGAGTCCGTGGGGCAGATGTCGACGCACATGCCGCAACGCGTGCAGTCCGGCCCGATGTCCACGTTGGCGTCCTCGGCGCGTCCCTTGATGGTCAGGTCGAGCACGTGCGGAACCTCGCAGACCTTGCGGCAGTCGCCCTCGTGGGCGCAGCGCTCCAGGCTGTACACCACGCGCACCGGCGCGCCGGCGCCGATCACGCCGTAGGTCAGCCCGATGGGGCAGACGTAGCGGCACCAGGCGCGCCGGGAGTAGACGATCTCGAAGGCCAGCAGCAGCAGCACCCAGAGCAGCGCCAGGCTGGGGCCGTAGACGACGGCTCGGCTCAGAATGCCGATCGGGTTCAGGGTCAGGAAGAGCGTGTGCCCCGTGAGCAGGGCCAGCAGGGCGAAGCCGACCCACAGAACCGTGCGCACACCACGGTGCAGCACGTGGTCCTGCACGATCCCGCGCTCCGCCAGGCGCATGTGGAGCTTCTCGGCCAGCTCGGCCACGAAGTGGTAGGGGCACACCCACGAGCAGAAGGCGCGGCCGCCGATGACGCCCCACATCACCAGGACCGTCACCATCCCGATCACCAGGTTCACGGCCACGTGCCGTTGGGCCAGCATCACCAGGAGGCTCGAGTAGATGTCCGCCAGGTGGAAGCCCAGGAACCGCGATGCGGTCATCGAGCCCTCGACAATCTGGATGTCGAGCCAGAACGAGAGCGTGAAGAGCAGGTTTACGCTGATCAAGACCGCCCAGCGCCGGTTCCGCCAGGTTGATCCGGGGGGATGGGCGCGGGCCTCCTCCAGCAGCTGCGTCACATGGGTGCGGCGCTTGCGGCCGTGGAGAATCTCCGCGGCCTCGCTGATCTCCGTCGGCTTGCGCGGCGCGCGCCCGAACATCATGGCCATGCCGTCGAGGAACCCCATCAGGACTCCAGGGCCTCGAGCTGCGGCGTGGGCTTGGCGCGGGGCTCGATGACGATCGCCGCCGGCTCCGGCGGGCAGATCATCTCGCACACGCCACAGCCGACGCAGCCGTCCAGCACCTGGGGCGTCCAGGCCTGCCCCCCGTCCTCGGTCGGGAACGCCACGAGCTGGATGGCGGCCTCGCCGATCGGGCACTCCAGCACGCACAGGTCGCAGGGATCGCGGTCGTAGGGGTGATCGCGCACCGGGATCGGGTTCCAGCGGTCCACCTGCTCGTAGCGGAGCCGGCCGCGGAAGCCCGCATCGCGCACCGGGCCGCGGAAGCCCTTGCCCTGGCGGGCCAGGCACTGCTCGGGGCGCGCCAGGCGGGCGAGCCCGGCTTCCACCTCTTCCTTGGCCGCCAGGTCGTGGCTCAGGGCGCCGGTGGGGCAGGCCAGGATGCAGGACAGGGCATCGCACGAGAAGTCGCAGGCCTGGCTCCGGGCATCGATGAAGGGCACGCCCGTGCCCAGGCCGTCGTCCATGTCCGCCAGCACGATGGCCTCGACCGGGCAGACCTGCACGCACTGACCGCACTTGATGCAGGCGGCCAGGAACGCCCTCTCGTCCAGGGCGCCGGGGGGGCGCAATCGCTGCTGCCAGCGCCGCACCAGGGGCATGAAGGCCAACGGCTGCAGCAGCACCAGGCCCGCTGTGACCAGCCCGGCGCGCAGCAGGCGGCGGCGCTGCTCCTGGTGGCGGCTCAGGCGCCGCCGCTTCTTCTTGCGCGGCCGCGTGGGCTTCTCCGCTACATCGGTCATGGCGCGGGTTCCTGCGGCGGTTGGAAGCGGGGCGTGTCGTCCCGCAGCACGAGTGTAGGCTCCGAGAACGGCGCCAGCCGGTCGAGGAAGTCGATCGCCTCGAAGAGCGGCGATCCGCGGAAGAAGGCGGCCTCCGGACGCTCCTGCCAGATCCGGTCGGCGTAGGAGTAGAGCTCGTAGGGGGTGTCTCCGACTCCGTCGGCGTCGCGGTCGAAACCCCGGTAGTCGTCCCAGCGGTTGCCTTCCCAGGTATTGCGGGCCGCACTGCCGCCGCCGCGCACCGCGACCTGGGTGAAGTTCCCGTCGAAGTCGTTGTTGCGGAAGATGTTGCTGTGCCAGTCGTTGTGAAAGGTCACGCCGACGCCGTTGTAGGCGATGCGGTTTCCGGTGATCCGGTTGGTCGTGTCGGGCTCGTAGGGCGAGACGTCCAGGTAGATGCCCTTGGCGCAGTAAAGCAGGACGTTGTCCTCCAGGACGACGTTGCTCGACTCCTTGAAGCCGATGCCCATCCCGGTGGCGCCCTGCGCCCCGCTGATGTGGTTGCGGCGCAGCTCGACCCCGTCGCTGTACATGAGGAAGACGCCCACCATGTTGTCGCGGTAGCGGTTGTCCTCGACGAGGTTGGCTTCGGAGTACATGAAGTGGAGGGCGTAGCGTCCGCCCGTCACCGTGTTGCGCGCGATCTTGTTGGCGCCCGAGTACCAGACCACCACGTCCCGCACGTCGTGGATCTCGTTGTCCAGGATCTGGTTGTCGCGGCTGTACCAGAGCCGGATCCCGTCGCCTCGAACGCCCAGCGCCAGCTCCTTGGAGCGGATGCGGTTGCCCTGGATGAGGTTTGCGTTGGATTGCTGGAGGTCGACGCCGAACAGGCTGTCCTCGATGATGTTGTCGAGGATGCGGTTGCCGTTGCCGCGCACCTGGACTCCGGCGTCGAGGCTGTCGTGGTTCTCGCCGGAGCCGATCAGGCGGAGCCCGCGCACCTCGGCGCCGTCGGTCTCCACCCGGACCAGCGTTCCCTTGCCGCCCCCGTCGATGGTCACGGCGCCGCCGCCGTCCAGAACGATGGGCTTGCGGATCACCACCGGCCCGGCCCAGGTGCCGGGAGGCGGCCGCACCACGTCACCGGGGGCCGCTGCGTCCACCAGGGCCTGCAGCCCGGGCTGCGGCGCGGCCGTTTCGCCGGAGCCGGACAGCGCGAGCACGCAACCGGCCGCCGCGAGGATCGCCGCGACCGCCCTCGGCCTCCGCACGGCTAGGCCTCTTGGAGCTGCTTGCGGCGGACCAGCAGGGCGAGGGCGAGAGACAGGGACCCGACGAGGACCAGCGCGAAGCCGTAGTCGGGGTATGCGTAGGTGCTGAACTGGGCCACCTTGCCCTCGCCCAGCACCGTGGGCATGAAGGGCTTCACCGTGAACGCCGCCCATTCGTTCAGGTTGTGGCCGAACCACCAGAGCCAGGCTGCGAAGTCGACGAGGAAGCCCACCGGCAGCAGGATTCCCGGCACGAACAGGAACCACCACAACGGGCCCGCGTAGAACAGCGCCGCCACCAGCATGACCGCCGAGAGCCCGAAGAGGTAGGGCGCCACCGCGAACTCGAGCTCTGCGCCGCGCTCGATCGGGTGCATCCCGATATAGTGGTTGATGGTGTTCATCTCGTGGACGCAGTCCAGGGGCTCTTCCTCGAATACGTCCTCGCGACCCATGAGCCGGCAGCCGTTCTGAACCCCGTTCCAGTGCATCACGATCTTCACGCCCTGGGGAAAGGTGTGCTCCGGGTAGTTGGGAGCCTTGAGCGACACCCACCACATGGGCGCGAAGAACGACGCGCTGGTCAGAGCCAGACCCAGGACGGTCAGGATCCGGAAGACGCGCGCTCGCTTCTCTTGCTCCGGACTGCTCAAGCCCCCGCCCCCTACTTCTTGACCGTGCGCTCGGGCCACTCGAGCCGCGACATGTAGTCCACCACCGCGCCCAGTTCCTCGTCGCTGTACTTCTTGACCACAATCACCATGTCCGGGTTGGCGTTGCGGCGCCGCCCGTCACGGATGTCGGTGATCTGGCGCAGCATGTACTTGTAGTGCTGGCCGGCCAGCACCGGGTAGAACTTCACGGTGTCTCCCTCGCCCTGCTTCCCGTGGCAGACGACGCAGTTCTCCGCGTAGAGCTTCCCGCCCAGCTCGAGGTTGGTGCCGGGCCCGCGGCCGTTGTCCTGGGGGATCGGCAGCGTTTCGATGTAGGCCGCCACATCCGCCAGCTCCTGGGGATCGACCAGGGTCTTGGCGAAGGGGTACATGATCGGGTTGTCGCGCAGGCCCTCGCGGATGTCGGCGATCTGCTTGATGACCACGGTGGTGTGCTGCCCGGCGAGCTGGGGGAAGGTGCCATCGGGACGGCCGGCGCCTGTGGGCAGGTGGCAGGCGGAGCAGATCTCGTACGCCTCCTCACCGTTCTCCAGGTTGCCGGTCAGCTCCAAGGCCTCGATCTTCTCGCCCTCGGCGGCGTTCCAGACGTAGCCTTCCTTCTCGATACCGGACTTCTTGGGCGCCGGCGGCTGGGCCCAGGCGGCTCCGGCGAGCAGCGCCCCCCCCGCGATGGCAATGGCGATGTACAGCTTCGATGTGCTCGGCATTCTCGATCTCCCGTTCAGGGCGTCAGGCCGGAAATGTAGTTCACCAGGGCCTGCATCTCCGCGTACGGGGCGTTCTGGCCCGCCAGCTTGGGATAGTCGGGCAGGATCGGGGTCTTGGCGTCGGCGCCGTGGCAGGCGATGCAGGTCCTGGTGGCATACAGCGTCGCGCCGTCCAGAACTTCCGCCGGGCCTTCCGCGCGGGCTGTCCCCGTTGCGAACGCCAGCGCCAGGCCCGCCAGCAGGCCCGAGACGTACGTCGAGCGATGGCTTCTCATGAGTCTTCTCCTCGATGGAGTGTAGCTGGGAGGCGCGAAGGGGGTGGGGGCCCCGCGGACCCCCACCCCGCGCGCATCATTTCACGGGCTTGGAGCCGTGCTGCTCCAGGTAGGTCTTGGCGCGCAGACCGATGTCGGCGGCCTTGACCTGGTACTGCCACCACTGGCCGGCCCAGAGTGTCGCGCTGTGGTAGTTGCCGTTGGCCGCTTCCTCTTCGGCCTTCCCCTTGGGGCCCTCGGCGTAGCCGAGCTGCGCCGTGGCGTCGTCCACCAGGGCCACCACCGGGGGGAAGTCCTTGTAGTTCTGCCCGGTGATGAAGCCCACCACACCGTCGATCACGGCCTGGGTCTCGACGCACGCCTTCACCTGCTTCTCGTAGTCGGCCTGGGTGTACTGGTCCTTCGCCATCAGCTCGCCGACCTTGGCCTTGTAGCCCTTCGGCTTGACCAGCACGTAGCCCTGCATCTCCAGGTGGAGGGCCGAGCAGAACTCGGTGCAGTAGTACGGGAAGACGCCGGGCACGTCGGCGGTGAACTTCACCGTCGCCGTCTTGCCCGGCTCCCAGGACCCGTTCACGTTGTACTTGCTGACCGTGAAGCCGTGGGTCTGGTCCTGAGCCCGCTCCAGGTTGGTCAGGTGGATCGTCAGCTCGTCGCCCTCGTTCACCTCGATGATCTCCGGGGTGATGTGCGAGCGGATCAGGGTGCCGTGGACCGTGACCTTGTTGCCGCTGCGTTCGGTGCGCTCCTCGCCGGCCCGGGTCTTGTGGGGCGAGATCTCACCCGTGCGGGTGTTGGTGCCCACCTTGTAGCGGACGGCGGGCTTGAGGAGCCCGGCCTCGATGCCCACCACATAGTGCGGCTCGCCCAGCGGCAGCGGCATGTCGTAGAGCAACGACATCTTGCTGCCGCCGATGTCGATCAGCTGGTGGTTCTGCGGGTGCAGCGGCCCCACCGGCTGGAAGCGATCGATGGCCAGCTTGTTGAGGGCCACCAGATACTTGCCGCGCGGCTTCACCGTGTCGCCGTGCATCGTCATCAGGTGGCCGATGTTGTAGTGGATCGGCAGCCGGTCCAGCAGCTTGCCGTTGATGTAGTCCCAGCGAGCCACCATCGAGTCCACGTAGAGCGACGTGTACGCGATGCCCTTCTTGGAGTCGTACTGCGTGTGCAGCGGCCCCAGGCCCAGCGGCACCTGGGTGTGCAGGGCGGTCTTCATGTCGATGATGGGCAGCCCGTAGGGGTCCTTGCCCGCGAAGTTCTTGGCATCGATGGCCGCCTTGATCTTCTTCCAGCTGTAGACGTAGGTATGGCTGTCGAGCTTGCCCGAGATGGTGATGTAGTCGCCATCCGGGGTCACGTCCACGCCGTGCGGGCTCTTGGGCTCGGGGATCAGGAAGACCAGGCCTTCCTTGATCGCCGTGTCCATCATGATGACCTTGTGGCCGTTGATCATCTTGACCTTGCCCGCCGCCGCCACCTGCGCCGCCTTCTTCCAGTTGATCACGTGCAGGTAGTCGGTGTCCTTGGCGGAGCAGCCGGCCTCGAACGGGGGGCGACCCCTCTCGATGCCGCCCACGTAGCGCTCGGAGCAGAACGAGTTGGTGAACGACCAGCCCGTGCTCGCCAGCTTGCCGAAGTCCGACAGGTCCTGGCTGTAGGGCGGAAGCTCGAGGGAGAACGACTGCGACGCATCGAGGCGGCCCTTCTCGCGGTTGAACTTCCAGTAGGTCACGCCGCCGCGGTAGTCCTCGTTGAAGCGCTCCAGCGGAGCGTAGTCGCCGCCCAGGGGCGCCGCGTACTGCGCGGCCTCGATCACGTACTCGGTGTTCTCGCTGACGAAGGCGCCGCCGTGCTGGCTCTGGAAGATCGGGTTCACGACGATCTGCTTGGTCTCGAAGTCGTGAAGGTCGATGACCGCCAGGCGCGGGTTGGCCTTGTCGTTGATGAACAGGTACTGGCCGTCGTAGTCGCCGGCGGTCTCGGAAAGCGCCGGGTGGTGGGTGTCGCCCCAGGTGATGTCCTTGCCGTTGATGCGGCCCTGGTCGAGCACCGCCTTGGACTCCTCATCGAAGCCGTAGGCCTGCCAGGGCTCCGGATTGAAGACGGCGATGTACTTGAGGAGGCGCATGGAGGGAACGCCGTAGACGATCACCATCCCGCTCTGTCCGCCGGAGGCGAAGGCGACGAACTCGTCCCGCTTCCCGGTGGGTACGTAGGTCTTGGCGGCGGCCAGCACATCCTGCTGCGTCAGCCCGCGTTCCTTGACCACCTGCTGCAGAGTCTGGGCGGTGGCCGACGGGGCCGCGGCCAGCAGCGCCACGGCTGCGATCACGCCGACGACCAGATGCTGGAGTTGGCGCGCAACGGTTCGTGTCGAATGCATTCTTTCCTCCTGGGGTAGGGGATCCTAACGCTCAAACGCTCGGCTGGGCAGATCTCCGCGCAGCCCTGAACTGCAAAGCGGGTGCCGCGGGAAGCAGCATTCCAGCGGAATCTCCGCTCGCGTCAAGGGCTTGGATTCACAGCGAATAGTGCAGATGCGAGCCTCGCGAATCGAGGGTTTTTCACCCCTTGGAAATGCCGTTCGTGCTCGCATCTCGGGAAGTGGGGCGAAATAGTGCAGGCATCGACTCGAGCGCCTCACTCTGCCCTTGGGGCGAGGGAGGTCGACTCGAGCCGGGGCCAGCAGCTTGCTGGGCGCCCCCCGCCGGTAGCTCGCCTCCACCCGCTCCTCCTGCGCGCCGGGTGGCGCGTTCCGCCACGGGGCCACGGGGTTGTCGCCGTGGTGGTTGTCCATGTCGGCCAGCTTACGCCGGGCATCGATCCGGAGTTGTATTCTTGGGCATGGCGGGCCTCACGGAGGTAGGCATGTCGCGTCCACTGTTGGTGCTGCTGTGTGGCGCGGTTTTGGCGTTGGCACTTCTGGCGTCGGAGCCGGTCGCGGCGCAGAGCAACTGCTGCGCCAGCAACGGGTCGCTCGGGTGCAACGTGCAGGTCTGCGAAGCGGCGGTCTGCGCGGCCAACTCGTTGTGCTGCAGCGGCTTGTGGGACGCGGCTTGTGGCGCCCAGGCCGCCACCCTGTGTCCGGGACTCTGCCCCACCGGCAGCAACTGCTGCACGCACCACGGGGGCACGGGATGCGACAACTCCGCCTGCCAGACGGCCGTGTGCAACTTCTTGGGAGCCTCCGGGCCCTTCATGGGATGCTGCACGACCGCCTGGAACGAGCTGTGCGACGCTGCGGCCAGCGTCTTCTGCGCCGGCCTGTGCACCGGCGTGAGCCCGTTCCACTGCTACTCGGTCAAGGAGTCCAAGGGAACGGACAAGTTCCAGGCCAGGACGGTGAACCTGGACGACGATCTGGAGGACAAGGACTTCGAGGCCAAGAAACCCGTCGCCCTGTGCAACCCCCTGAACGTCTCGTCACCCGCGCTGACCATTCCGGCGCTCGACCTCGACGAGCATCTGAAGGCCTACGCCATCAAGGAGGCCAAGGGCGAGCCCAAGCACGTCAAGGTTCAGGGCATCGACCTCCTGGTCCCCAATCTGCTCATCGTCAGCAGCGTGGACACCTCGAAGCCCGACCGCTTGCTCGTGCCCTCGACCAAGAGCATCATCGTGCCACTCAGCGACACAACCCACAATATCGACCACTACAAGTGCTACAAGGCCAAGACTTCAAAGGGCACGCCCAAGTTCGTCGGCGCATTCTTCTCGAGCCAGGACCAGTTCGAGCCCGCCAAGGGCTACGACCTCAAGAAGATCACGCGTGTGTGCCTGCCGGTGGACAAGGACGGCGAGGGCATCATCAACCCGGGCTGGAACCTGCTCTGCTTCTCCGCCAAGCCGGCCAAGGGCGAGGAGAAGCACGAGGCGCGCACGCGGATCCATACCAACAACCAGTTCGGGCCGGAGGTCCTCGATACCAAAAAGGAAGACGACCTTTGCCTTCCGGCCGAGCTGTTCGTTCCTTAGGAGCGCTGGGGGCGCGGCCATGAAGAAACCGGTGGGGGTCCTGGGCATCGCGATCGCCGTGGTCGTGCTCCCGCTGACGGCGCACTACGCGCTGATCGAGCTATCGGGCGAGGTGGCCGTCGTGCGCACCCAGACCAACATGGGCACCTGGAAGGACGTGCGCCTGTGGATCGTGGACGAAGGCGAGGTGGCCTGGCTGCACGGCGGCGACTCCGCGTGGATGAGAAACCTGCGCGCCAACCCGGGCGTGGACGTGATTCGCGACGGCAAGCGCCGCCGCTACACCGCGACTCCGATGGAGGGCCCCCACCCGCACGTACACGAGCTGCTGCGCGCGAAGTACGGGATCGCCGATCTCTGGGTGCGCTTCATCGGCCCCGACGGTCCCGAAACCGTGGCAGTGAAGCTGGAGCGTCTCTACTAGAACCAAGAATGGGGACTAAGAAAGGGGACGGTCCTTAGAAACTAAGTAACTCAGGACCCGGGTCCGTTCGCGGCCAGAGCGACGAGTTACTTAGTTCCTAAGGACCGTCCCCTTTCTTAGTCCTTGGTTTGGGCGGCGGTATCAGGCGGCCAGGGTGCGGGCCAGGAAGGCGGTGGTGGCCTCGATCTCCGCCGCCACCGGCGGGCGCGCCTGCACGCGCTCCGTCCAGGCGGATACGTTGCGCAGCTCGGCGGGCGGCGGCGCGCCCAGGACGCGGGCGGCCTGGGCCATTACGAAGGTTCCGATGTCCGCCACGCCGTAGGCGTCGCCGTACCAGTCGCGGCCTTCCAGCGCGTCGTCGAGCTCGGTGTAGAGTGCGCCCAGCTCTCCGGCGGCCTGCGCGGCGCGGCCCGCGTCCGACCCGTCCGCCGGCGGCGGGTAGAAGCGCTCCTCGATCAGGGTCCAGACGTGGGGGAACCAGATCTCGTCGGCGGCGGCCTCCTGCTGGCGGCAACGGGCGCGCAGCGCCGGATCCTTGGGAAGCAGGGGCGGCTCCGGGTAGCGGTCCTCCAGGTACTCCAGGATCAGCGTCGAGTCGTAGAGCGCCAGCCCGCGGTCCACCAGCACGGGAACCTGGCACTTGGGATTGAGCGCGACCACGTCCGGGTGATGGGGCAGGTAGCGGTCGGCCCGGCTCCAGCCCACCTCGATGCGCTCGTAGGCGAGCTGCTTCTCGGCCAAGGCAATGCGCACCTTCTGTGTGAAGAGCGAGAGCGGACCCGAGTAGAGCTTCATCAGGAGGCCTCCGCCTGCGCCGCCGCGGCCCGCAGCCGGACGGGCACGCCGTTCAAAATGGATTGCCCCACGATCGCCTCGGTCTCTGCGTCGTCGCTCCAGTCGTTGAAGGAGACGCCGGGATGGCTTCCCGCCGTGCGCAACGTTGCGGCGGCCCTCGCGTGCCCCCAGCCGTGGGGGAGGCTGACCACCCCGGGCCGCATCTCGTCGGAGAGCTTGATCGGCACCTCGCCCGTGTGGACGCGGCTCTCCAGGATCGCCGTGTCGCCGTCGGCCACGCCGGCCGCTGCGGCATCGTCCGGGTGAACCAACAGCACGCAGCGCTCGCGGCCCGAGACCAGGGCCGGCACGTTGTGCATCCACGAGTTGCAGGTGCGCACCTCGCGGCGTCCGATGAGCAGCAGCTCCCCCGGCTGTGCGGCGCCCGCCGCCGGATCGGAGGCCCAGGCGTCCAGCGCCTCGACGAAAGGCTCGGCATCCACGTGCACGCGCCGGTCCCGGTGCAGGATGCGGCGTGTGACGCCGGGCTCCAGCGGGCCCAGGTCGGCGCCGCGGGGCATCTCGCTCAGGCGCTCCAGGGAGAGCCCGTCGCGGAAGCGGCCGAAGCGCAGCGGCTTCGGCAGCAGGCCGTCGCCGTGGGCGCCGGTGCGCAGCAGCAGGTCCAGCATGTGGGCCGGGGTCGCGTTCCAGCCGCGCCGCCGCGCGGCGCGCAGCAGGCGGTCCAGCGGGCCCGTTCCGGTCATGCCGCCGCCCAGACCCTCGGACAGCGCCACCAGGATCTCCCAGTCCGCGCGCTCATCGGGGCCGGGCTCCACCACCGGCGGCGACCAGCGCGCGAAGTTTCGCACCGCCACCGGAGCGAAGATCAGGTCGTAGTGGTGCTCGGCCAGGGCCCAGGCCGGCGGCAGCACCAGGTCGGCGTGGCGTGTGGTCTCGTTCAAGTAGATGTCCACGGAAACCATGAATTCCAGGCCGGCAAACGCCCGGTCGAGGCGTTCTCCGTTGGGCACCGAGAGAACCGGGTTCCCGCCGTAGGTCAGGAGCCCGCGCACCTGGCCCGGGCCGGGTGTTTCGATCTCCTCGGCCAGGCAGGCTGCGGGCAGGTCGCCCAGGGTCTCGGGCAGGCCGCGCACACGGCTGCGGAAGCGCCCGTGGCCGTCCATGCCCGGGATCCGGGAGAGACGTGACAGGTCCACGGCCGGCGTCGTGAACATGGCGCCGCCGGGCTCGCCCAGGCGACCGGCGGCCAGGTTCAGCAAGTCCGTGGCCCAGGTGCCCAGGGTTCCGAAGCGGCTGTTGCAGACGCCGATGCGCGAGTAGACGGAGCCCGTGCGCGCGTCGGCGAACTCGCGGGCGAGCCGTGCCAGGGTGTCGAAGGGGATGCCGCAAGCGGTCTCCAGGGCGGCCGGCTCCAGCGCGCGCACGCGGGCTTCGATGGCGTCGAAGCCCCGTGCCAGGCGCGCCACGGCGTCGCGGTCCACGCGTCCTTCATCCAGCAGCACGCGCAGCATGCCCAGCAGCAGCGCGGTGTCGCCGCCCGGCAGGATCGCCACGTGCTCGTCGGCCTCACGGGCGGTTTCGGTGCGGCGCGGATCCACCACGACCAGGCGCCCGCCCCGGGCGCGCAGCTCGCGCAGGCGGCCGCGCATGTCGGGCGCCGTGAGGATGCTGCCGTTGGAGACCAGCGGGTTGGCCCCGATGCAGAGCAGGTAGTCGGTCTGCTCCAGGTCGGGAATCGGAAGCGCGAACGAGGTTCCGTAGAGGTGCCAGGAGGAGGCGAAGCGCGGGCTCGTGTCCTGGGATCCGGCGCTGTAGCAATTGCGGGTTCCGAGGGCCTTGAGCAGGCCCTGGCGCACCAGCGCCACGCCGAAGTCGTGGACCACCGGGTTGCCCACGTAGACGGCCACCGCATCGCGGCCATGGCGGTCGCGGATTTCGCCCAGGCGCGCGCACGCCTCCTTCAGCGCTACGTCCCAGGACACCGGCTCGAAGTCGCCCGAGGGCGTGCGGCGCATGGGCCGGCGCAGCCGGTCCGGATCGTCGTGGACACCGGCGATGGCGATGCCCTTGGGGCAGGCGTAGCCCCGCGACCGGGCATCCTCCGCGTCGGGCCGCACCGAGAGGATCTTGTCTCCCTCGACGTGAAACTCGAGGCCGCAGCAGGCCTCACACAGGTGGCAGTTCCGGTAGACACTTCGGGGCATGGCCGTCTCCTGGGTGCGTCTCACTCGGCCGCTGCACGCAGGCCCTCCAGGGCCCGGGACATCTCGGCCAGCGGCACGCCGATGTCATCGCAGAGCATGCCGAGGTCGAAGAAAAAGCGCTCGCGGGCCAGCAGGCCGTCGCGGAAGTCAAAGATCGAGAAGGCCGGGATCGTGGCGCGGCGGCCCGTCGGAGCGCGGCCCAGCAGGGGCCCGGCAAAGGTGAGCGCGATCCGGCCCCACCAGGCCACTCCCTCGTCGCCCGACAGCAGCCCCTCGGTCTCAGCCCGGAAGTCCGGGAACACGGAGAAGAAGAGGGCGAGCTGGTTGGCGGTGTCGTCGCGGCCACGCGAGGTCGTGCCGAAGGCGAGGGTTTCGATCGAGAAGTCCGGATGGCAGATTCCGAGCGCCGCCTCCACGTCCTGGGCGCTCTTTGCGGCGGCGTAGGCGCGCACCAGCGTCTTCTGGAACGCGTCGCGGAAGAGCGGCGCGTCTTCCGGGCGAGGTGCAGGCGGAGCACTTCCCGAGGGGCGAAGCGCAGCGTCGTGTCGCTCGAGGTAGGCGCGCGCCTCCTTGTCGCAGCCTCCCAGGAGCGTCTCGTCGATCCGTGCGATGGAGCCGCCGTCGTCGTAGACCGTCAGGTGGTCGCCCTCGAGGACGAGATCCGGCAGGCCCGCCCGTCGCAGGTGCATGGTGAAGCGCATCCCGACGCCTCCGTCGCGCGGCTCCGGGCCTTCCACGATCTCGACGATCCGCGCGTCGAAGCGCCGGTCGATTCGCCCGACGCTCGCGCGCAGGCCCGCAACTACGCCGTCGCGGCCGTGATCGTCGGCGGCGAACGGGTCTTCGCCCGCCACCCGATGGCGCGCGTCGTCGGCGAAGAAGGGTTCGATCAGCCCGAAGTCGTCGCAGAGGAAAGCGAGCTCGAATGCGCGCGCGTAGTCCAGGAAGCGGGCCAGGTCGCTCATGCGGGCGCCTCCGTGGGCAGAGAGAGCCGGTAGGTGACCAGGGCGCGCGCTACCGGGCTGCCGTCGGCGTCGCTGACGGCCACCTCGACCACGCACAGCGAGCGGCCGCGCTGGATCACCCGGGCGTCGGCCAGCAGGTCGCTGCCGAGCCCCGGCGCCAGGAAGTTGAGCGAGAAGCCCACGGTGCTGCCCCGCGCCTTGAAGGAAGCCTTCGGGCTGGCCCAGGCGGCGGCGGTGGCGGCCACGTCCACGGCGGATGCGATCGCGCCGCCGTGCACCAACTCCCCCACGGTGGTCACGTCGGCGCGGAAGGGGAGCCGCAGCTGCACGCGATCTTCCTCGACGAACACGCACTCCAAGCCGATCAGGCTTCCAAAGGGAGCGGCCACGATCCCCTTCTCGATGGCGCCGACCACGTCGGCATCCAGGGCTTCGCCCATCGGAGGTTCCTCTCTCAGCCCGCGGCCCGGCGTGCGGCCAGGGCCAGGGTGTCGAAGTAGGCGCGGCCGCCGCGCACGATCCCGCCGTGCAGCTCGCTGCGCTCGGCGATTCCGAAGGCGAAGGGCGCCCCACCCACAGTGGCCCGGGCGCGCCACTCCACGAAGGCCAGCGCCTCGTCGCCCGCGCGGCTCACCAGCTGAAGGGTGAGGTCCGGAAGCAGCCGGGCCAGCTCGCCGAGCGAGATGGGATCGTCCTTGGCGTAGGGGACCAGCGCCGGGATGTCCGGGTTGAGCCGCGCGAAGAGCGGCCGGCGGTCGTAGTAGCGGCGCCCACGCACCACCCGATCACCGCGCAGGTCCATGCAGTAGATGGAGTCCCAGCGGACCGGCGTCCCGCCCAGCGTGGCCCGGTTGAGCGCCTCGACGAAGAGCGTCCCGTCGCGCTCGCGCCAGCGCTCGGGCGTCATGCGGAAGTCGGGCACCCAGTTCAGGATGGCCCCGATGTGCTCCGGGATCTCCGCCACGCCGATGGGGCGCTCCATCCCGGAGTCGAACAGGGTGGCGTCGGGGTGGAAGAGGGGCAGGTAGGTATCGACGCTCGGGGCGGCGCCGAAGCGTTGGAAGCGTTCGAGGAAGGCCGGTACGTCTGCGCTCACGGCCTCAGGATCGACCCGAAAAGGCCCTTCGACAAGAACCATTTCTGGTAATCTGACGGGGCCATTTTGGTGTCCTCGGAGATCGCCCATGTGGCTCCAGCTCGATGGCGAGGGCCCGCTCTACCAGCAGCTCTACCGGGCCCTGCGCAGGGTCATCCTGGAGGGGGCCCTGCTGCCGGGGGCGCGGCTGCCCGCGACCCGCAGCCTGGCCCGGGAGGCGGGCGTGTCGCGGAACACGGCGCTGCTGGCCTACGAGCAGCTCCTGGACGAGGGCTACGTCACGGCTCGCACCGGCTCGGGCACCTTCGTGGCCGCCAGCCTGCCGGAGGAACCGGCTCCGGCGCCGCGGCCCGCCGGCGGCAGCGGGGGCCGCAGTCGCGGCCCGGCGCCCACGCTCGCCGTCTCGGCCCAGGCACGGCGCATGCTGGCGCAGGCACCCCGGTCGGGCGTGTCGTGGGACATGCCGCGCCGGCACCTGGCCTACGACTTCCGCTACGGCGAGCCGGCCTACGCCGACTTGCCGCTCGAGACCTGGTGCCGGCTGCTGGGCCGGAGGGCGCGTCGGGCCAGCGCGGTGCGGCTGGCCTACGGCGATCCTGCCGGCGCCCCGGAGCTGCGCCGCGCCCTGGCCGGCTACCTGCGCCGCGCGCGCGGCGTGGTCTGCACGCCGGAGCAGATCCTGGTCACCCACGGCAGCCAGCAGGCCATCGATCTGGTGGGGCGTGTGTTGATCGATCCCGCCGATCGGGTCGCCCTGGAGGAGCCCCACTACACGGGCTTCTCCCTCCCGCTGAGCGCCTACGGCGCCGAGCTCGTCTCCATTCCCGTGGACGAGCAGGGACTGTGCGTGGACGAGCTGACGGCGCAGCCCGCGGTGCGCGGCGTCTGCGCCACGCCGTCCCATCAGTTCCCGACGGGCGGCGTGCTCTCGCTGGAGCGGCGGCTGGCGCTGCTGTCGTGGGCCGAGCGCCGCGCGGCCTTCATCCTGGAGGACGACTACGACGGTGAGTACCGCTACGAGGGACGCCCGGTTCCCAGCCTGCAGAGCCTGGACCGGTCGGGCCGCGTCCTCTACATGGGCACGGCTTCCAAGCTGCTCTTCCCTTCGCTGCGCATCGGCTGGCTGGTGGTGCCGGAGCCGCTGGTACGGGTCTTCTCCCTGGCCAAGGCCTACGCCGACACGGGAAGCGCGACCCTGGAGCAGCGCGTGCTGGCCGACTTCATCGAGGGCGGCTACCTGGAGCGCCACGTGCGCCGCTCGCGGGTGCGCAACGCCGCCCGCCGCGAGGCGCTGAACCGCGCCGTGGAGCGGCACCTGGGCGGCACGGCATCGCTGGCGGGTACGCGCGCGGGCCTGCACGGCCTGCTCTGGGTTCACGAGCTTCCCGGCGCCCGCGAGGCCGAGCTGCGCCGCGCCTGCGCGGCGCGCGACGTGGGCCTCTACCCCGTGCGCCCGTACTACACACATCCGCCCCCGCAGGCCGGCTACGTACTGGGCTACGCGGCCTTGAGTGAAGCCGACATCGACGAGGGCGTGCGCCGCGTGGCCGCGGCGCTGGAAGGGCTCTGACCGGGCGGAGCAGGCCTAGCCCGGATTATTCATGAGCGCCCTACTGCGAACGTCGAAAGCACCGAATCTTCGCGACCTTCTCCCTCCGGCCGTCCTCGACGTACGGCAAGTACGCCTGCGGCGGCCTCCGGTCCGAGGGCCGCGAATCTCCGGCAGTTTCGACGTTTTCGCTACGGGCTTCATGAATAATCCGGGCTAGGGCTCGCTCCACCAAGGCGGCGCGTCCGGGTCCGGCTCCTCCGCGGGGGCGTCGAGCGCGCGTTCGGCGAGCTTGCCGCTCCGCGTCGGCCGGTCCGCCTCTCCGTATTGGGGCTCGTCCAGCAGGCCGAACAGGCCCCCGAAGGCACGCTGCGGTCCATTCCGGACCATCGAGAGGGTGATCCAGATTGCAATCAGGCCGATGAGTACGGCGGGAATCTTTCCCATGGCGAGTTCCGATCCGTCCAGAGGACTCATCGGTCCGCCGTCGACTCCGGCTGACCCGGTCGAAAAAACGCTTTGGGTCTCAGCGCTCCAGCGCGAAGTTGCGGCAGCCGGGCGGGGCGTTGACCGGATTGCAGCGCCCGGGCTCTCCGTCGGGAATGGAGACGACGAAGTCGTTGAACTCGGGACGCGCGTCCGGCTCCTCGTAGTCCGTGCTCACGTACTGCGCGCCGCTGCCGAGAGCGGCCTCCCGGCGCGTGGGGTCGTCGGCCAGCGCCTCCACGGTTTCGGCGTCCGAGCGGGTGCGCACGATGAAGCCCTGGCTCACCAGGTCCTGGATCGCGGCTTCGTTGCCCAGGGGGCCGTTCACCTTGACGAAGGCGGCGGCATCCTCGTCGTCGTCGGCGTCCACGAACATGACGCGTCCCTCCAGCGAGGGATGCCCGTCCTGATAGATGAAGCGCTTGCCGGCGTTGTCCAGGGCGAAGAGCACCTTGCCGCGGGCGTCGCCCAGGCTCGGCCAGCCACGTGTCAGCACCGCTTCCCGCAGGGTTGCGAAGTTCCCGCGCACGTCATCGGGGGTGATCAGCTGGCCGGGCGGGAAGATCGAGCGGATCTCCGCGTCCAGCTCGTCGAACTCCGGCCCCTGGAAGGGGATGGGAATCGCGAAGCCCATGTTCAGGGGGTCGGGCGCGATCTCCTCCTTCGCCTCCACCAGGATCATGATCGGAAGGTGGGTGGGGTTCGCGTCGGACCAAGCTTTGACGACGCCGAGGCACTCCACGAAGAACTGGCAGGTGGTCTCCCAGTCCAGGTCCTGGATGTGCAGCACCTTGGTTCCCGGCGGATCCAGCTCCGGGAGGCGCAGGGTGAAGTCCTGCTCGCGGATCTTGAGCCCCACGGGTTCGGCGTACAGCCCGCCGTCGGGATCCGCGAAGACGTCCAGCTCGATCTGCCGCACGCCCAGCTCGCCGAACTGCTGGTCCAGGGGTCGGTGGGTGTAGCGGAGCTCGAAGGCCGAAGGGTCGAACAGCAGGTAGATGTCGATCAGCTCCGGGGCCGGCTCGATGTGGTAGCTGTTGTGGCTGCCGAGGACCTGCACCTGGTTCAGGTGCACGCAGCGGTCGGCGTACCGGAGCGCCGCCCGCTCGGCCTTGCGCTCGAAGTGGCGGCTGAGGAAGCCGGCGAAGGGCCCGGGCACGTCCGCAAGATGTCCGCGACCACCTCGAACCAGTAGAGCACCCGAGCGTCCGCGTCGCAGCGGGACGCATGGGGGGTCGCCTGGGCGGGCACAGCCGCCAGCAGCAAGGTGAGAGTGGCAACGACCGCAGGGAACCGTGCGCAGCGCATGGAGCTTCCGCCTTCCGATTGGGCCTCCGCGCCCCCACGCCGCGCGCCCGGATGGCGACCATCATACACGGGTTGAGCCTGGCCCGTTCCTTCCCGGACAGCGCCCCTCCGGCTGAGCGGTAGGCTTGGGGGCATGGCGGAACGCCGCGGCCCCGACCGCTGGTTCTTCGACATCTGGTCGCGTTTCTACGACGCGCCCCTGGTCCAGCGCCTGACCTACCGCCCGGAGCACGACGCCGTGCTGCGCGGGCTGCGCGGGGCGGGCAGCGGGCAGGTTTTGGACGTGGCGTGCGGAACGGGACTGCTGGCCACGCGGATGCGTCGCGAGCTGGGCGCAAGGGTGGTGGGCTGCGACTTCTCCCGGGGCATGCTGGCCCAGGCCGCGCAGCAGCGGCGCGCCGACGCGCTGGTGCAGGGCAGCGCCCTGGCGCTGCCGCTGGCGCCGGGGCGCTTCGACGCCGTCGTCTCCACCGAGGCCTTCCACTGGTTCCCCGATCAGGCGCAGGCGCTGGAGGAGTTCTTCCGGGTGCTCGCTCCCGGCGGCCGCCTGCTGGTCTCGCTGGTCAACCCGCCCCTGGCCGTGATGGGAAGCGTCGCCCACCGGGTGTCCCGGCTGGTCGGTGAGCCGGCCCGCTGGCCCACCCGCGGGCAGATGCGCGAGCTGTTCGAGGCAGCGGGCTTCCACGTCGAGTCCCAGCAGCTGGTGTTCCGGGTCCCGGCGACGCTGATCCTGCCTTCGGTCCTGACCATCGGATCGCGGCCCGCGTGATCGCTCCAGGGCCGTGGCATCCATCGGGATAGGGCAATCTGCGCCAGCTGCGAAGGCGGCCGCGGATCGTCGACCGTGGCGCGACTCCCCGCTTGGGAACAGGTGTTGCATCACCTCCGGGAAGGAGCGTGTGATGCGAGCAGTCGAGCGACTGCAGTCGGGTCTGGCCTTCGTGTTTCTCTTGCTGTTGAGTGCTGGCGCTCTAGGCCCGCGGCGCCGCGAGGGGCGGCTACCCTTGGCGTTCAATCGTCGAGGAGAAGGGATGGCCAAGCTAGCCGTCATTGGAGCGGGCGCGTGGGGTACGGCGCTCGCCTGTCACGCAGCGCGCATCGGGCACGACGTCACGCTGTGGGCGTTCGAGCCCAAGGTCGCCGAGGAGATCCGGTCGCGACACGTGAACGCGACC